>CAMCLY010000196.1 GCA_945875805.1 uncultured Myxococcales bacterium
TAATTTCGTCATAGACGGCATTGGATTTGAGGCGTGTCACGAAATAGATGCCTTTATCCATGGCATTCATGAGAATTATTGCAAATAGATACTAAACTGTTTCTTATAAATCTCTTGGCCTGACCGAAAGCGCCATAAATACTATTGATTTTTCAGAAGATATGGTCATTTATCTTTCAGGTGGGATAAAACCTGACCGTAGGGTATTCCCTGCAACTTGATGAAATCTGCGTGGATTCTACAATCAAAGTGCATATCGTGCATTGTGCTGGCCAGAACGAAGGAGAAGAACTGTCCGAACCTGTGATGCTCATTCAACTTCCTAAAAATGAATATGATGTCGAATTTAGCAACCACGATATTATTTGTGAATCGTAGACCCGCGCCATGAAATGGCTTGATTTTAACAACGCTTTTTGGGGAGACTTCCCCTCCCCCAAAAAAGATCTATATCAAATGGCCAGTCGGGCGATGGTTTCGAGAACTTCGTTTCGCATCGGCCCCGGTCTCAACCATACCAGGGCGGATTTATAGAATTGAACCGCGATGCGTGGCTCCTGACAGATTTCGGCAAGTCTGGCGTGAAGAATGATAAAATCGAAGGAATTGAAGAGAGCGCCGATTTCCTGGATGATGGCGAATGCGTCACGCGGAGCGTCGGCCTGACAGAGTTCCTGGCACCACCCACGAATGAGCTCAAAGGCGCGGGAAGGAGAAAACTCGGCACCGCGATTGATGCCGCGCTTGAGATTCCGAACGGCATCAAGATAAAGCCCGTCCGACGCGTCACACCAAAACAGCGCAATATACGCCGAGGGCAAATCGGGATTTTCGGCGATGGCCTTGATGGCACAATCGCGGCAGTCGGCGTCACACTGGTTTCGTTCGGCTCGCATGAGCGCAAACTCGGCACAGGCTTCGGGCGTTGGCGACGAGACAACCAGATCGGCCAAAAGCGCCAGGGCTTCGTCGTTAAACTCGAGTTTGCGCAAACACAACGCGCGCATCGTGGCGGCTTCGGCCCCCTGACCGGGCAGAGCGGATTCAAGAGCGTGTTCGGCGGCCGCCCTGGCGGCTTCGTAGTTGCCTTCTGCAAAAAATTCCTGCGACTTCTCGAGATGCAAAACGTAGTGCGACACAACCCTCTCCTTATGGAACTTTATCAACAAACGTTCGAGGCCGCAGCCGATCCTTTTCTATGAAGATTAACAGCGCGTATACACGGAAATGAGCTCCGGTGTGCGGTTTCGGAATTTGGTGATAAATTTTTTCAGGGCATCAAGACACCCCGGTTCTTTATCAAGCTGGATTTTTTCGCAGAATGCGTTCCATTTTTCAAGCGTTTCGCGTTCCTTTTCGGTAAGTTCGGATTTGCCACCAAGTTTTTGTATAAAATCGATTTGAAAGACATATTCACCGAGTTCCGCGGGAATCTGTCGACCACAATACGTAATGGGACCACACGGTTCGAGCCGGCGCGCCCCCATCCCAAGAAGAAACTTAAACGGCGCACCGGTGAGCTCCTCCAGCTTTTTGAAGATGTCGCCAATATAAACGGAATCAAAAAAAATCGTCCCAAGGTGCGTGCCGTACCGCTCGAGTTCAGCCCCAAGTTCGCGTCCCATGAGAAGGTCTTTGGTCATGATTTTCTCTTCGAGCACTTTTGTGTCACAAGCATAAAAACTCAATTCGTCTTTCATCTGTCTGTCTCCGTAATTCTGAAGAATGCACATGCATTCCAAATGGGTTTTACGCGCAAATGAATGCGCCGTCTATGAATGGTGTATCAAATTTTGCAACACGAGATCGTCCCTATGCACGATGACATCGTCAATGTGGAATCCGAGTATGCGCTCAATCTCGCTGGAATGATGTCCCGCAATCCGCCTCGTATCCGAATCATCATAACGGGCAAGGCCCTTTGCAAAGGGGTTCCCTTCGAGCGAAACGAGCTCGACGGCCTCGCCTTCCACAAAATGGCCCTCCACATCACGGACGCCCTTCGGCAACAGGCTTTTCCCCTGCATCAAAATGGCCTCTCGGGCACCGTCGTCACACACAATCCTGCCCCTGGCAAGGAGCGACTCTATCCAGACTTTATGCAAATTCTGCCGATGCCCGCTTGCATAGAGAAGGGTTCCAACGTCCTGCCCCTCAAGGGCTCTGAGGACAAATTTGGGCCTTTTCCCACACAGAATAAGCGTCGATATCCCCATCTTGGCGGCCATTCGGGCCGCAGAAATTTTTGTAATCATGCCGCCAGTGCCGACATCCCCAGTGGAATCCCCAGAATATTCGTCGAGTTTCGGATCAAATGCGTCGATGGATTCAATGCGCACCGCATGTGGATCAATCTTGGGATTCCCAGTAAAGACGGCGTCGATATCGCTGAGAATGACGAGAAGATCCGCACCACAAAGCACGGCCGTCCTCGCCGAAAGCGTGTCGTTGTCGCCAAATCGAATCTGATCGCATGTGACGGCGTCATTTTCATTGATGACCGGAATCACCCCCATCTCAAGCAAAGCGGCCAGCGCCCGTTTTGCATTGCTAAACCTCGCCCGATCTTCGAGATCGGCTCTCGTGAGAAGCATTTGCGCACAACGCAGGCCGTAGTATTGCAATTCCCGTTCATAGTAATCCATGAGCATGGACTGCCCTATGGCGGCAAGCGCCTGAAGCGTGGGCAGCGATTTCTGCCTGTCTGGACGCGGAACCCCCATGAGGCTTCGTCCAAGCGCAACGGCACCGCTCGTCACAATGATGACCTCGCGCTGATCGGCACGAAGCCTCGCGATCATCTCAATGAGACGGCAAAAGACCCCGCGATCCAGAGATTTGTCTCCCGCCCGAGTCAGCACGGCACTTCCAATCTTGAGCACAATGCGCCTTGCAGCGCCGAGTTCCTGTCGATTCATCGCCGGACTCCCGGATAATCGCCGCGCGAAACGACGGAATGCAAACCGACCGATTCCAAACGCCGTTCCAGACATCGTCTGCATTGCGCTGCCTCCTCGCCGGTGCAAATCTTGTTTTCGTATGGCGTATAAAGTTTTCGCACTCGCACGGGCGAGAGATTTGGCATGACGACGTTGGCCCCAGCCTGAAGGCCAAGCTCTCGCCCCCTCGGGTCGATGGTGCCCAGCGCCGTCGTCGCGGGAATCAACGCCTGCGGAAACATGAGCCGCAAAATGGCAACCAGATTGAGCGTGCGCTGAAGCGATCCCTGGGCTTCGTGCGCAAAAGGCGTCTCGCCGTGCGGAATAAAGGGGCCAATTCCAATCATGTGAGGCTCCAGTTCCTGCAAAAATCTCAAATCCTGTACAAGATTATCCAGGGTCTGCCCCGGAGTCCCTACCATAAAACCAGAACCCACCTGATAGCCAATTTTTTTGAGGTTTCGCAGGCATTCCTTCCGATGGACGGGATCCATGTTCTGCGGATGAAGCGATCGATAATGTTCGTCCGAGGCGGTTTCGTGCCGCAACAGATACCGGTCAGCACCGGCCTGAAAGTAAGCCAGATAGGAATTGTATGACTTCTCGCCAATAGAAAGCGTGACGGCACAATCCGGATATTTTGTTTTAATAGAATGCACAATCTGGCAAATATCCTCGTCTTTAAATGACGGATCTTCACCGCTTTGCAGCACAAACGTTCTAAATCCAAGGCGATACCCTTCGTCGCAACATTGAAGGATTTCGTCGTGCGTCAGCCGGTAGCGGACCGCCGACCTGTTGGAAGCCCTCAGTCCACAATAAAAGCAATCATTTTTACAATAGTTTGAAAACTCGATGAGTCCACGCAGATAGACATCATCGCCAAAGTGAAGATGACGCACCTCGTTGGCACGTTCAAAAAGAGGATCAAAATGCTCCGAATCGATGAGCCGTCTAAGTTCATCGTCGGATGCATCACGCGTAAAAAAGAGAGAACGAACGATATTTTTCATTTTCACCATACTGCAAAAGAAATTCAAGACATCTAAACGCAAAGCCCATGATGCCCCATGAAACACAGGAATCTTTCAATCGAACTGCTCTTTGGGGGAGGGGGAAGTCTCCCCCTGAGCGGCTATTTCGGCGTCGCCTCAATACGCCGCTACCCCCTCGGAAACTCATCATCAAAGTTTTCCCTGCTGACACAACAAAAAATAAAAACGCAGGCGTCATTCGTACATACACTCAATGGCGCGCTCGTCACTGTCGCACCCAAGACACTGGGCGGCTTTGTAAATCCCGGAAGTATGGGTGTCATCGACATAACCGCAGAACCCAATGGCCTGTCCATGATTGATACAAAACGGGGCAAATTTGGAAATATCACCCGTGAGTTCGACATCACACTCCGTGCCTGCAGGATCGTAATCGACTTTGAGCGGGTTGTCGGCGGAAATTTTACAATCCCTGGCAGGTTTGATTCGCACTTTGTTATCGACATCGCATATCAGCGCATAATAGTCGTCAATACAGGATTCCTGATATTTGAATGCGTTGCATACATCGCCATACGAACCGCCGAATTCAAGTCCGCCTTCGCCTGCAGCCACCGCGTCGGCAGGACAGAATATTTCATTATTCTCATCAACCGAACATATATTGTTATAACAATCCCACAACACGATCTGTCGTTTCACACAAACCTGAACGTTGGCGTTGTTGTTAATACAAGTGGCACGATACGTCTTTGGATCACACTCATCATACGTCGGAGGATTGGCCTTTTTTGGACAATTTACAATTCCATCCTCTCCATCCTGACATGCTTCCGCACATGTAAAACGCGTGATTTCATTTTTGAAACACACAATGGCGTGCTTACCATCAGCAGTACATTTGCCAAATCCATCGGGATCTGTACATTTTTCATCAAGGGTAAAAGCATCCATACATCCGCCGCCTTCGCAC
The DNA here is from genome assembly GCA_945875805.1 of uncultured Myxococcales bacterium. Classification (GTDB taxonomy): domain Bacteria; phylum Myxococcota_A; class Bradymonadia; order UBA4248; family UBA4248; genus UBA4248. Next base: position 4,908 of record CAMCLY010000196.1, read on the forward strand.
ACCTGCCCAGTGGAACACGTGGTTTCCTGAAAAACACCGTTTGTACATACACGAATGCGGTTTGAAGTCCCCGTCTCGTCAATACATTCATCGGCAGTACATTCTGTACTACTTTGTTTGACGCACGCATTCCCCGAACATAGCTCATCTCCACCACACGGCATCTCGCTCGACACCCCTTGACTGCACTTTAACAACGTATGCTCGTCTTTGCAGATATCCTGGGTACATTCTGTACTACTTTGTTTGACGCACGCATTCCCCGAACATAGCTCATCTC
>CAMCLY010000197.1 GCA_945875805.1 uncultured Myxococcales bacterium
ACGGGCCTGCCCGCCGCAAAGGTTCCTCTTCCTCCCATGGATACAGACCTCCTTTATGGGAAATATTAAACGTTAAATATAAATCATGGAACCAACGCCAAAATTTGACTTTACCCATGGATTTGCAAGGATATCTTTTGGAGAAGGCCGTCTAGGCAAATCCAATACTGATGTCGTTCCATGCACCACCATGGAACGGCATCGCTTTACTGTTCCTCGCCGCTATCGTCTGAAACAAGCGACACCGCACTCAGCCCGGCACTTTCTCGTTTGACGATCGATGCATTGTCAGCACAGAGCGACGTTCCCAATCCATTGACACAGGCATCCCCTGAAAATGCCAAATTGTCGTTACAAGGTAACATAGAGGGAAAAAGCAATAACTGTGTACATTTAAAATGCTTGGGAGGACGGGTTCTCGGATAAACATAGTCGACAACGACAAGGTGACTTCGCGCATCCATGCCCTCAAACGGTTTTCCATAACAGAGAACCCCTGAAGGCTTGATGCGCTCAATCATGGCGTCAAATCCATGCATGAACGGCTTCCGATCAAGCGGTGATTTCCGATTTCCCACTGTCGACACAGCCACCCAGCATCCTTCTTCTATACCGTCAAAACAAAACTTGAAGGATTCTGGCCCAGCCCACGATACCGTCGGAATCACCTGACACCCCCATGCTGTCTGCCAATGAGCCCCAACCCATCGACTGCGCCCCACCGCCTGAATCTGTATCCATTCGGGCATTTCCCGATAAAGGGAATAATCTGGCGAAAGCAACACAGAAAATGAAGAAAGGAGTTTGCGATATTTTTGAGGGCGGTTGAAAAGATCATCGATCTTATTGTCATCGACAAAACAGTGGACGCCTTTATTCCAGCTTGCCTGTTCCCGGCCCGCCTTTGCATCCGTGATGTAAACAAACGACTTTGGAATCGACTTGAACTCTTGTCGTCGAACGATCGGGAACTGGTACTCCCCGGCGCACGCATACCCATTGCGCAAAAAAATTGGGTTGTTCCGATATCGATAACTATTTCTTCTTTGACAAAGTGTTTTCTGCTTTTTCTGCATAATTCTCCTTAAAAAAATATTAAAGAAAAATACACCAACAACTCCAGCCAAAACGGTGGTGAACGCGATGGCCCCGTTCCGAAAACAAAACGAGACCTCATCATTCCCAACCGGGGGATGAAATACCTGTGCGTACAAACCAGAAGAGGCTTTTTGGAAAGTTCCAGCTGGATTTACATACCTGTTCAAAGTGTGCTTATGTCTCCATCTTCCAGAATTGATGACTGCGACATGCCACATGCCACATGCGACATGCCACATGCCACATGCCACATGCCACATGCCACACACACAATGTTCAGTACACTAACGAGTACGTGATAAAAATCAAGCAAAATTCACATCTGATAAAAAAAAATAAATCACTTTTCATACTTTCGTAAAACGAAAGAATTTTATGCGACTCATTTCCCGTCACCCGCTCCATGACTTCTCGAGCCTCACTGGCCACAAAGCAGTCCCCCCTCACCAAAACAGAAAGGACGAGATAACTTGGCGATTTGACAAGAATACTTGCGTTCATCGTTCACGCATTGTTTGCTTTCACCTTGACCGTTTGGTTTTCCTGAGATCCAGAACTGGCCTGATCTTGCGATGGATGTTTGCCTCTTCTTTGATTGCGGTTTTACCACGATTGCCGTCGGCGGCCTGGGATTCACCTTGTGCACCGGATGTGCCTTTTGCTTCTACGCTGGTTTCATTCACCTGAGTGTGGTTCGTGGCTTCGTCCGCGTCTGACGATGAACATTTGGCGCCCATGATCGCAACCATGACGAATGGCCCAAGAACAGACCACAACGTGTTCACGGTGCCATGGGACACGCGCATAATTTTTTTTCTAAATTTTCGCTTGTTTCGCTTGTAATGATGGATGGGCTTGATGCGGAAAAACATATTCACCTCGATTTGCAGGAGGATTTGACGGAAAAATCTGCCCTGGCCTGACCATAGCATGACCAGCCTTTATCCAAAAAACACCGTAACATATTTTTTTGTGTGCCGAAAATTTTATTGATCGTTCATACCACGCACGTTCTGCACACATACCATGAATGCGCCCCGTCCCACTCACAGGATGAAAATACAAGAATGCGCCCGCGCGGCATCCCCGCGTGGGCGCATGGCCATCATGGAGGACATGGTTTATCCCCCACCCCACCCAAACGAAAAAAAAGCATCATTCGTGCGAATACAACCACTCCATGGTATTGAGAAGAAACACGCGGTTATCCAGGGCGGAATCTCGATAGGCCGCTTTGGACAGGGTGATGCCCAGGAAATTCGTGCCATCGCCCGCAATCGAGGAGTCCCCAACGGCCACAAAGGCTCCCTTTCCATAGGAAGCGGCCACGGCATACACTTGAGCGCCTTTGACCGTGGTGAGCCATGCGTTGGCCTTGGATTCGTCGACAATTTTAAAGGCCGTTCCGGCATAAGATCCCGTTTTGCGGATTTTGCCGTGAGGCCCATCGAGAAGTTTGGCGGGCGCGGTGACGGCAGGCACTGCCGTATCGTTGGCCATGGAGTCATTGCCCAATGCATAAAAACCGATGGGACTTTGTTCGAGATCCGTGGCCCCCGGGAAATGCAGTATCAGGTCGTTTAAAGCATCGACGGAATCGACGTTGTTTCCATCGCGGTCGGAGCCTTTGTGATCGGCAAAATAGAATACACGCCCCCCATCTTTTACAAATTCGGCCACGGCGGCACTTTCGTCAGGGGAGAATTTGGCACTCGGTTCCACGAGGACGAGAATCGTATAATTGGACAAATCCTGAACAGAATCGGATTTTTTGTACGTCAACTTCCTGTTTTGAGGCAGCGTTTCGGGGACAAAACGCCCAGTATCAAGGAGATCTTTTCCAAAGCTCGAGAGCGATCCGTGCCAGTCGGTTTCTGCTTTGGGCTCGCTTGGGTAAGGATGTCTGCCCGTGACATCGATGATCCAGTCGACCTGTCCTGCGATTTGATGATGGGCATTGTCAAACAAGACGCGGACGCGATCGCCCAACTCACACTCTGAAGCCCCCGCATGGAGACAGTCCGGATCCTCACAATCGGCAAGTCCATCGCCGTCATTGTCCTTGCCATCGGAACACTCGGCCCCAAGCTCCCAACGCGGAGCCTGTGCGTCGCACACACTGACTCGCCAGTTTTTGTAGCACGACGGATCCTGACAATCGACGAGACCATTTTGTACTTCACGCATTCCCGTCGGCAATGCGGCACTCGTCGTATTGTCGATGCCGTCCGAACATACCACATCGTTATTTTCTATTGTATGACACACTTGTACAATAGGAGACGTGACGCATCCATGATTTGCACAGTCAAACCAGCTCGATATGTTCCCTTTGTTATCGACTGTCCGAAAATCATTCACTCCGTTGGAACAAAGCGCATCCGTCTGTTCCACGTCCACATAAGGGGCCTGGAGCCCCAAATCGCTGGCCGAACAATAGTGCTTATAATATTTGCATTCCTGGGTACATCCAAGTTGCCCATAGGGTTTGGACGGATCGACCGAAGCACACGTGGCCCCTCCGAGATCGCTGCCGTCGCACTCTTCTCCCACATCTTTTTTGCCATCGAGATTACAGGATGACACCCATGTACATCCCGATGTATCGATCACACACGCATCACATCGAAGCTCCCCTTTAGACCCAGGCACCAGCGAGTCACATGTCGACATGCCAAAATGACTGCCGTCACACTCCTCGCCGGGATCCACCACCCCGTTGCCACATAATTTGACCTCCCCGTTGGCCCTGTCCTCGCTGTCATCGCATCCGCATACCATCAATGCCGCCACCACCATCCAAATCAAAGCGTTCCATCGTTTGAAATACATCTGTTTTACTCCTTTCCACTTTTCATACTGACCGTCCACATCACATGCGCCATGCACATGACATGGTGCCCTATCAGCACAACAAAAATAATGTTTCAATTTTTTTTTAATTTCAACAAACATTCCACACAAATAGACATCACACATCGCATATTTAACCTACACATTGGATGCGAACCCGCACAAAAAAGCCGGCGTATCCGCCATGGGCGGATAGCCGGCTGGCCACGGCGTATCGGCCCCAAACGGGCCGATAGCCGTGCCCCATTTCCATGCACATCTATCGAAACCAGGATCACGCCTCGCTGGTCGCCACATCCTCCTTGGCTTCGTCTTCGTCCTTCTTTTTGCGCCCTTTTAACACCACTTTTTTGGCCTTGATGACTTCATTCACGCGATCAATCGCATTATCAAGCGATTCCGAGGGCTTCATCATGGCGACCGCCGGCAGCAGGACAGACAGTTCTTTCCAAAGCGAGATCAACGCTTCACGCGCACTTTTCACCGCTCCGGGTTCTGCAGAGGCCCGCACTTCGTGATGTTCACGGCGGATTTCCATAAACGCGTCATAGGACGATTTCAGTTCCTCATGCCACGACGACAACCCGGAGGCCTTCCACTGCTCTGGCGACACCGCATCCAAAAGCGGCAAAAGCGCTGCAATAATGCCATACTCCTCATCATACGAAAGCCGTGTGGGATTCGGATAACGATCCATCGCCGACAAAATGGCCGACGACGACTCACGCATAGCCTCGTCAGGGTGCAACACGTTGAGTTCAGAAATGCCATGAAGCGCGCGCCACGCCGTGTCCACCCGGCGATCGGCCTGCTCAAGGCGTTCGCGATACGTATCCGGCGTGTTCCCCATCACTTCCACGTATACGTTCCGCGCTGAACGGAAATCCTCCAACAACGCATAATCCTCAGGTTCAAGCGAAGACAAAAGCGTCATTTCAAGGGTGGCCATCAAACCAGACACCTCCGCATTGCGAAGCGCTGCAAAATTCATCGCCATGATCTGTTTCATCACACATCCTCCAAAATAATAGGCCAAAGCCCGTTTTTCATCGCATCGCCAGCGTATGCCCCTGAAATGTCTTCAATTTTTCTCTTTTGCACAACCTATAAATTCACTTTTTCCTACGTCTCCGCCACCACCCTCTCGCTCGACGCTCGTTTACACCCCGTAAACCCCAACCCCATCTCGCTCGACGCCCGTTTACACCC
>CAMCLY010000198.1 GCA_945875805.1 uncultured Myxococcales bacterium
GATTTTGAGGGTGCGATTTTGAGGGTGCGATTTTGAGGGTGCGATTTTGAGGGTGTGATTTTGAGGGTGTGATTTTGAGGGTGTTCCCCTCTTGAGGAAAGATGGGGGCTCGGTCTTTTTTTTGCGGAAGATAGAACAATCCAAAGGAGACAAATTCTCCTCCTTTATAGAATGGTGAATCAAAAATAGTTCAATATTATCAAGATGTTGAGCATCAAATCCGAGAATTTTTCTAGGAATTTTTTTGGGTAGATGGGTCCAAAAAAAGAAAAGCGCCGGCGTATGAAATAGCCGGTGCCATTGAGGGGCGGCGTATGAAATAGCCGCCCGGGATTACCCAAAAAGAAAAGCGCCGGCGTATGAAATAGCCGGCGCCATTGAGGGGCGGCGTATGAAATAGCCGCCCGACACAAGAAAAAGATAGTATAAAATAAGAGAATTTTTATCAGATCAAGTCGTTAAAATAAAATCTTAAAATTCAACGAGTTGAGATCAAAACTGGATAATTTTTCTACGACTAATAGAGCGAAACTTTTCGGATGAAGGAGTGTGCGAGGTATTCGGATTGGATGACCTGAGCCATTTCCTCGGCTGTGGCGAAGCGGTCGTAATCGACGCTGATGACGGGGATGACGCGCGAGATGTCCTGGATAAAGATTTCGTACTGGCGGTAGAGATTCTGGAGGAATTGCAGGCTTACTCCGGCTTCGCATCCTCGGCTTCGCATTTTGATGCGTTCAAGGGAGCGTTCTGGTTTGACATCGAGATAGACGATGACATTGGGTTTGCACATGAAATTGCTCATGTATCGGAACAGCTGTACGTAAGTTTTATAATCTCTTGGGTCCATGAGGCCGGATTCGGCGAGCATGGCAGCGAAGACGGAATCTTCGTAGATGGTGCGGTCCTGGACGGCGGATTCCCCTCTCCAGATGATTTCCTGATGTTGCTGAAAGCGCCGTGTGAGGAGGTAAACCTGCATGGCGAAGGAGTACCGTTTCATGTCGGCGTAGTAGTCTTCGAGATATTCGTTATTTTCGACGGGTTCGTAATAGGCTTTGATGCCGAGGTGTTTGGCGAGGGAGGTGGCGAGGGTGGATTTTCCGGCGCCGATCATGCCTGCGATACCGATAAAGAGATTTTCCATGGGGACTGACCTTTTCGATGAATAAGCCCGGCCCAATCCGGGGCTGATGTTTTGGCGTATACCTCAGAGCTTGCGCATCGAAAAGCGCTTTATATTGCGGCGCTGGCACGTTAAAATGGGGATTTGTGTGGTTTATGGAAAGAGGAGGTATTTATGCAGGCTGACTACAAGGGAAAACATGCGGAATTGTGCCGTGCGCTGGGTTCTGGGGCTTTTGACGAGGCGTTTCGTCTGATTTACAGTTTTTTCCGCAGTGAGGAGAACACAGACTCCTACTCTATCCAGGCGTTGACGGTTGTGCGCGAGTTGCTTGAGGATGGGGACAGCGAGGAGCTTGGCCGGGTTCGGATACGCATGCGTGCGAGTGGTGACAAGATGCTGCTGACGCTGGTTCAATTTATTTTGGCCTTAAAGTCGGGAGGTCGTGAGGACTGTGCGGAAATTCTTGCTGAGAAGTGTTTTGGAGAATTGTCGCGTTTTGCCGGCAGTATGCAGGAATACGCGGACGAGGAGGGGCTGTCGAAAGCCACGGAAATGGCTGGTCGTCGAATTCGCGAGGCCATGAAGTTATTGTCGTGGTATTTTGAGGATTTGGGTGAAACAGAATCCTTTAGAGCGTGTGAAGTTCTCAATCTCCGGATGACACGGATTTTTCTTTTTGAGGATCGGGGTCTTCTTGCGGGGGATATGAGACGCGCGGCGGAAGCGGAAATTCTGGGTGGATCGGACGTGCGAGGCCGGAGTCTTTGCGAAGAGATCATTGAAGCGTTTGGCGAGGATTCTGGGGATGAAGAAATTCATCGGGCCTTGGCGTTTGCGCGAGGGGTTGTTGGGTAAGGGAGTCCTTGCTGAATCTTGCGCATCGCGCGAGGTGTGTGCTAATCCGGCGCTTAGAAGCTCTGACGAGGCCAATGATTCGCTTATGATTTATGCTCATGGATGGGTCCGGGCCTGGGTGCGTGAACCGCGCCCGTTTTGTGTTTGGCCAGGATGGTGCGGGTATTTTAAGGAGGAAGTGCATGTCACTCCCGTGGACAGGGAATCTGAAAGGAATAGTAAGCAGTGCGGAACGCGATGCCGGCAAGATGAGCGTCCGTCTCAATACAGCGCTTTTATTGCGGAGCATGGTCAAGAATCCCGGTCCGTCTCATGATGTGCTTTCCGGAATTGGCGTGACCCTTGAAGTGTGTGAGTCAGGTCTGAGGATGTTGCCTTTGAGTCCTGAGTCTCTGAACTCGGCTCGGATGGTTTATGAACGTGCAGGCCACATTGCCATGCGTTCACGATGTCATGAAGTCAGTGCGCTTCATCTTCTTCTGGCCATGCTGGACGAACCGTGCATGGGTCAGGCGTTGCTTCTTGGGCTTAGGGTGGATTTTACGTCACTGCGTCGTGCCCTTTTGACGTATTCCAATACGGTTGAAAGTGTCGGAGCGCCGGTTCAGCGCAGTCATTCTGCGGTGATGAATTCTGTGGCTGTCCAGCGCAAATCCGTCTATCCAACGGTGACGACGTTTATTGAGCCCGAACCTGCCGCGAGTTTTGGCATCGAGGATTTGTCGGAAGCCTCGCGAGTGTCGGACGGCATCGGCATGATAGGAAAACCCCGTCCCCGTCTTCTCACGCCGGATGAGATTCAGCGTCTTCCGATCCATCGTTCGGGCACATTTAATGTGTCTGTCCCTTTGGACAGTTCGTCGGCCATGCCTGTGGTACGCGAGTCGCCAAAAACGTATCGTTCGACATCATCCCGGGAAATTCAGCAGGCCACGACGCTTGACCTTGCTCGCCGGCTTTTGCAGCAGAAAAAAAAGAATCAGCGCAACACCGAGGAACAGAGCGTTCTGTCCACTCCTGTTCCGCCGTCTCCGTCCTCCCCTTCCCCGTCGGTTGCGGAGTGTTCGACGGCGAAGTCCGAGCCTGACGTCGAGTCGGTCAAATCCTCGGCGAGCATTCCGGAGTCGGGATCTGTCTTGTCTGCACGGGGGGTGGGGGCGAGGCCGAATCGCGAGGTTTCCTCACGCATCGTTCAGACCCATCCCGTCAATGAATCCGGTACGGTCTGTGCGCGCCATCAGAAGCGCTACCCTGTCGGATACACGCCTGCGGCGTTGAATCCCAATCAGTTTCCGGCGCTGACGCAATACGGGCGCAATCTTCTGGCCGAGGCCCAGCTTGGGCGTATCGATCCCGTCATCGACCGTGACGAGGAGATAAACCAGCTCATCGATGTTCTCAACAAACGGCGCAGCAACAACCCGGTTCTGGTGGGAGAGGCTGGGGTTGGCAAGACCGCCATCATCGAAGGACTGGCGGTCAAAATGGCACGTCACGAAGCGCCACGAGCTCTCGACGACCGAACGATCATTGCGCTGGACTATGGGGCCATTTTGTGCGGCACACAATTGCGTGGAGCGGTTCAGGAGCGTATCAAAAAGATTCGCGACGAGATAAAAAAAGCGCATGGTTTGGTCATTTTATTTCTCGATGAACTTCACAACTGGCTGACATCTGGAACCGGGGATCCCAATGCCGATGCGGCATTTGAGCTCAAAATGGCGCTCTCCCGTGGTGAGCTCATGTGCATTGGAGCTTCGACCCCTCAGGATCTTCGAAGGGCGTTCAATATGGATCCCGCGTTTGAACGACGTTTTGATTTTATCGAAGTCAAAGCCCCGTCGGCGGCCACGTCTGTCCGAATTCTGCGTTCTGGCATCATCGACCAGTATGCCAAGCATCATGGCGTGACGTATTCGACGGAATCCATACAGGATGCCGTCCGTCTGTCTGAGCGTTACATTCACGAACGCGCCCTTCCTGACAAGGCCATATCAATACTCGACCGTGCGGGCAGTCTCTGTGAACGCGACGGCGCACAAACCGTTTTGTCCGAACATGTCGCGCGCGTCGTCGCGCAAATGGCCGAAATTCCCGTTGAACGCCTGTTGATGAGCGAAAGTCACAAGTTGATGAAGATGGAAACCATCCTTGGTGAACGTCTCATTGGACACGAAGAAAACATCCATCGGATGGCGAGCGTCATTCGTAGGAATCATGCGGGATTTGAGACGAAACGCCCCATTGGAAGTTTTCTTTTTCTTGGTCCGACAGGAGTTGGTAAAACCGAAGCCGCCAAGGTGCTAGCCGATTTTCTTTTTGGATCGTCCAAAAGCATCTGTCGCTTTGACATGAGCGAGTTTATGGAGCAGCATTCTGTGGCCAAGCTCATCGGAGCTCCGGCGGGTTATGTTGGGTTTGACGATGGAGGTCTTCTGACAGAAGCGCTTCGGCGGCGTCCCTATCAAATTGTTCTCTTCGATGAGATCGAGAAGGCGCATCCGGATGTCTTTAACATTCTCCTTCAGATTCTCGATGAGGGGCGTTTAACCGATGCCAAGGGCCGGCATGTTGATTTTTCAAACACCGTCATCATCATGACGAGCAATTTGGGGGCTCAAAAACTTGCTGCGGCCGCACAGGGGGGAATTGGCTTTGCGGGAAGTGACGGGAAGCCCTCTGTTTCGGAAGCCGACAACATCATTTTGCAAGCCGCCCGTGCGCATTTTTCTCCCGAGCTTTGGAATCGCATTGAAGAAAAGCTCGTCTTTCACCCTCTCGACCAACCCCAGATACAGCGTATTGCCCATCTTCTGCTTTCGGATTCTGCGAACCGACTCAAAAGGGGCAAAGGGATTACCCTCTCGTTTGATGAATCGGCACTCATTCCGTATCTCATCAAAAATGGCGGATTTGATCCAAGCTATGGCGCGCGTCCCATGCGGCAGACGATACAAACGCTTGTGGAATCTCAGGTTGCCGACTGGATATTGTTGCACGATACGTTGCCGCAGGAAATCTTTGTTGCGCTTCGGAATGGCAAGATCTGTGTGGAACCCATTGAGCCGCTTTAAAAATCGTTACTGATTTAAAATTCGTATGGTTTTTACGTAATGGTTTTTACGTAATGGTTTTTACGTAATGGTTTTTACGTAATGGTTTTTACGT
>CAMCLY010000199.1 GCA_945875805.1 uncultured Myxococcales bacterium
CTTGGGAAATGCGTGGATCCCGAGTGCACGACGGCGCGTCCGTGTTCCGGCGACCGGGTGTGTGAGCTTGGGAAATGCGTGGATCCCGAGTGCACGACGGCGCGTCCGTGTTCCGGCGACCGGGTGTGTGAGCTTGGGAAATGCGTGGATCCCGAGTGCACGACGGCGCGTCCGTGTTCCGGCGACCAGGTGTGCGAACTTGGGAAATGTGTAGCCTCGGGTACGACGCCTCCGGATATCGTGTGCTATAAAGACGCCGATTGTGGCGAGGGGTTTGGTTGCGATCAAAAAAAATGCGTCTATTACGATTCGTGTTCCAAAACGCGCACGTGTCCGGGTGAACTCGTGTGTGTCGAGGGGAAATGCGTGGTGGAATCGCCTGCGACGTGTAACAAGACGTTGCCGTGCGCCGCGTCAGACGAGACATGTGTGGCCGGTGTGTGCGTGCGTTGTTCGTGCGAGTCCGACGAAACATGTCTTCCCGACGGATCCTGCGTGCCGACGTCGGAATCGATCTCCGGAGGGGTCAGGGTCGGAGAATCCTGCACGTGGTCCAAAACGTTTGCCCATTGCGACGGCAACCGCGTTTTTCATTGTACGGATTCCGTGGTAACCATGACGTCGTGTGGCGCCAATGTGTGCGCGACGACATCCGAGGAAGGGATTGGCTGTTATCCGCCCTGCACCGTGGCCGAAAGCTATTATGGCACATGCGTCGATCACGGCTACGGAAGTGTGGCTTTCACGCACGTGTGTGAGGACACGCCTGCCGGAAAGGTGTGGACTCTTCGCGAGGGTTATGACGAATGCCTGGTGGGATGTACAAACGGTCGGTGCAATTTCACGCCCCCGGAGTTCGGCCAGCCGTGTACGGCCACCTCCTATCCCGATGCCTGCCAGGGGGACTGGCTGACCTACTGTTATTACAGCATGGCGACGGGCACGGCATGTTCGACGTATTCCGACAACCATGTCTGTGCCCTGCCTTCCGCCGAGGCCCTTGCTCAGACGCCCGGACTTGTCGGCGTGTGTGCACTCAGGTGCAGCACGGCCGGAGAGACTCGCCGTGAATGCGTGGTCGACGAGGACGGCGTCTATTACAGCATGAATTACGTGTGCGCCAAGGCGCAGGACGGTGAACTCTATGATTTTGAATCGGGGTACAAGATGTGTCCGGGTTCATGTACTGACGGCGAATGCGTGGAGTGATGGGGTGTTTTGGGTGGGCGTGCTATGTCGGCCCCTGCGGGGCCTCCATACGCCGCGCACAAATATTGCATACGCCATGGGACTGGCTGACTTTGTTTTTCTTCGGATGAATGTATCGGTCAGCGTTCCGTTTTCACGCGGTTTGTCACGCGGTGCAACCGGATGCCGGAGTCGATACGTTCGCCGTAGTGAAGCAAGGTACGAAGAAGAGACTTTGATTTCTGGCAAAATCTGAGTATTGCAAGCGCCGTTCACTGCGGGAGTCTGTATGCCGAAGCTGATATATTTTTCGACTGATGGGAAATGGCTTGAATATCCATTGGGAGAATTGACGCGTATTGGACGGCATCCGGATCAGGATCTCCAGCTTCTGGATCGCATGATCAGCAAAGCACATGCAGAAATCGCCCATATTGGGGCCAATTACGTGTTGCGCGACGTGGGGTCTCGCAACGGTACGGTTCTCAACGAGGAAACCGTCACGTCGCCGGTCATTTTGCGTGACGGTGACGAGATCAGCGTGGGGAATCACGTGTTGCGTTTTGTGCTCGATTTTGAAGGCGAGACGGATCCCAAGACAACATCGAAAACGGAGCCGAAGGTGGAGCAGGATTGCCGGACGGTGATCGATTGCGTGGACAAGGTCAAGGATCCTTCGTCGGTGTTGAGCGAGCTTCTGTTCAAAGGGACGTCATCGAAGGAAGAGTTCGAGCGCAAAAAAGAGGACAGGCGCAAACCCAGGACTTTGCGCAGTATTTTGACGAGCTCAGGTCATGAATCGATACGAAAGCGCGTGACGTATTCGGCGTTTCTTCCCGAATCGCAGATTTTGTCCGAAGCTGAGTTGCGCCGTGATTACGAAAAATTGCGCGTCGCGGCCGAACTTTCGATGGAGGCCGCCTCGACGTTCGACATCGACAAACTCCTCGGCATTATCATCGATAAGGCATTTCAGCTTTTTCGTGCCGACCGGGCTGCCATCTTGTTGCGCGACGATCAAGGCGTCATGCAGACGTGTGTTGCCGTCAACCGCAATGGGTCGCCCATCGATCGGTTCAAAATATCCGAGAGCCTGCTCGATGAGGTCATCGGCGAAAAAAGCGCGGTCCTTTCTGCCGATGCCCTCCAGGATCAGCGCTTTGTGTCGTCCAAATCGCTCGTCATTGACAACGTGCGCTCGGCCATGTGCGTCCCCCTGCTCAATCAGGTCGAGGTCATTGGCGTCATTTATCTCGACACACAGATGATGACGGGGGCGTTTCTCGAAAAGGATCTCATCATTCTGACGAGTTTTGCGTGCCAGGCGGCCATGACGATTCAGCAGAGCCATGTCATCGACGAGATGCGCCAGAATGCCATCATTCGCAACAATCTACGCCGAATCATATCGCCGCATCTTATCGATGATGTCATGAGCGGCAAAATCGAGTTGCAAAAAAGTGGCAGTCGCACCGAGGCCACCGTGCTCTTTGCCGACATTCGCGGGTTTTCGCGCATGACCGAACAAAATGAGCCGGAGGATATCGTCGGCATGCTCAACGAATATTTTGAGACGATGGTCGACTGCGTGTTTCGCCACGATGGTATCGTCGACAAATTCGTGGGCGATGAGGTCATGGCGATATGGGGCGTCAACGTGGCCAAGTCCGATCATACCTACAGGGCTGTCCTGGCCGCGCTCGACATGATGTCGGCCATTGACGAACTCAACCGGGATCGCAGTCGTCGGCAGCTTCCGCCCATTCAAATTGGGATTGGCGTCGCCACGGGCATCATGATTGCCGGTTATATGGGGTCCACCCAGGCCATGAGTTATACGGTCATCGGCGACACGGTCAATCTCGGCTCCCGGCTCTGTTCGGCGGCCCAGGCCGGTGAAATTCTCATGGACAGTTGCGCGTGGAATGACGTCCGGGAATCGGTCGAGTGTACGCCCCTGCCCCCCATCATGGTCAAAGGAAAGATGGAGCCCGTGTCCGTGTTTCGCGTCAAGAGATAGCGTTTTTTCCGGGAGGGGGAAGTCTCCCCCTGAGCGTCTATTTCGCCAAGGGGCAAGCGCCCTTTGGCGAAATACGCCGCTACCCCCTCCATGGCGAGACATCCGGTTGAGGTTTCCTATTTTGTATTCGTGCGTCATGCGAGTGGGGAGATTCACCCAAGAGGCATGCGCGCGCGTATCGACCGAAGGGAGATAGCGCGCGCGGCGAGGCGTATCGGGGCCCCGGCGGGCCCCGATAGCCGAGCCCCGGACAGATCCGAATGAGGCGCATCCCTCAGGCCGCTCGCCGGAACAGCTTTTTGTCGAGCGTTCGGTAGCCCACAGCTTCGGCCAGATGTTTGCGCGATATGCGCGGAGACTGTTCCATGTCGGCAATGGTCCTCGCCACTTTGAGAATGCGGTGATGGGCGCGGGCACTCATGCCCATGACGTCAACGACGCGTCGCATGAGCGCGTGTCCCTCGTCGTCGAGTGCGCAGAACTGGCGGACTTCCTGTACGCCCATCTGCGCGTTGCAGCGAATAGGCAGGCCGCGGAACCGGGCAAGCTGGAGGGCACGGCAGGCTTCGACGCGCGCGCGGATGGAGGCGGAGGATTCGGCGCATTCTCTGGGATTTTGCAGTTCTTCGTAGGAGACTTCCGAGACTTCGAGTTGCAGGTCGATGCGGTCAAGAAGTGGGCCGGAAATGCGCGATTGGTATTGTTCGATGGATTCGCGGCGGCACACACAGGGCTTGCGCTGGCTGCCCAGATTGCCGCATGGGCAGGCGTTCATCGAGGCCACAAGCATGAACTGGGACGGGAAGCGGACGCTTTGCAGACGGCGCGTGATGTGGACCTGTCCGTCTTCGAGCGGTTGACGCAGCACTTCAAGTACCGTGCGCTTGAACTCGGGAAGTTCGTCCAAAAACAGCACGCCAAGGTGCGCCAGCGAGATTTCGCCGGGCTTGGGACAAGGGGAACCGCCCCCGACAAGGCCCACGTCGCTGATTGAATGGTGAGGGGAGCGAAAGGGGCGTTCGTCGATGAGACTGCGCGAACCGAGATTGCCCGAGACGCTGTACAGGGCCGTTACTTCAAGGGATTCTTCAAACGACATGCGCGGCAGAATCGTCGGCAGACGCTGGGCGAGCATCGTTTTGCCAGACCCGGGAGGCCCCACAAAAAGCAGATTGTGCCCGCCACTGGCGGCAATTTCGAGCGCACGGCGCGGGATGGCCTGACCGCTGACGTCCGACATGTCGTGAAGTCGCGGCGCATCCGCGCACAGCTTTTCGCCCGAAAGATACTGCGGCAAGGGACTGTTTTCGCGTAGACAGCGATAACATTCGCGCAACGTCGGCGGACAATAGACCGTCATGTGCTCGACAAGCGCCGCTTCGGCCGCATTTTGGGGCGATACGATGACCCCTTTGAGACCCGCTTTGCGCGCAGCCAGGACGAGCGGAAGAACGCCCCTCACCGGGCGTATTTCTCCCGTCAGTCCCAGTTCTCCCAAAATCATGCATTCCCCCAATAATGTCGCCGCCGTGTCGCCAAATTCGCCGTTGGCCAGTAAAATGGCCAGCGCAATCGGCAAATCATACGAAGAACCGTCTTTGCGGATATCCGCCGGCGCTAGATTCAAGGTCACACAGGTATTTGGAAAGTAGATGTCCGATTCCATAAATGCCGAACGCACTCGCACTTTGGATTCTCGTACGGCCCCTTCCGCAAGTCCCACGGTGAAGAAATTGGCCATTCCAAAACCAATCTGAACTTCGATTTGTACGCAATACCCTTCAACGCCCAACAACGCTCCGCTTATCGTTCTGCCTATCATCCCATTCCTCCTGTCAAGATGGATGCATGTCGACTTCCATTCCCCATGATGCGCAGTCGTCAAAATTGTGACATTTTTTTTGTGTGGGGGGACGAAGTCCCCCCACGC
>CAMCLY010000200.1 GCA_945875805.1 uncultured Myxococcales bacterium
CTCTTCCCGCCCCCTCCGCGCGTCGCCTCCCCCCACACCCGCCCCTTCACGCCCCCCCCGGCGGGGGGGGGGGGCCGCCGGGGGGGGGAGCGCAGGGGCATTGTCGTTGGGGCTCGTTCACGTGTCTTTTCCGTCTTTTCCGTCTGTGACGGACTTCGGATTTTTTTTGATGAAACCTTCTTTTCAGTCTATTTTTTTGTCTTCATGCCTTTTGTGTACGGGGTGTGCTGCATGGGGGGCTCATGCCGAGCCCGTCGGAGCTTCAGAGGCGACGGCGTCGCGCGATATCCGTGTGCCTTCCGGGAACAGCGAGTCCGTTTCGACAGTGCCGGAAGAAGGGGGGGCGTCTGCGGTTCCCGGGAGAAAGGACGATGCCGTTTCGACGCCTTTGACGCCTTTGACGGCGACTTCTGGCGCGTTGGTGGCGTCCGATGACATCACGGCAGCCCATGACGCATGGCTTCAGGCCAACGACGACCTCGCGCGTCGCGATGATATGGCGGCATTTCTGCACGCCACTCAGAGTTATGCACTTGAGCCCTCGGAGGCCGCGCGTACCCTGGCGACGTATGCCGCATTCCGGTGGACGCCGACGGATGTCCTGCTTGCCCCGCAGGAGACACCGCTTCAGCGAGCCTTGACCGCCCAGATTCGGCTTCAGCAGTGTGTTCTTCAACAAAGTGACTGCAACGCCCAGTCTCAGACGGCGCATGAGGCATTTGAGGCACTGGGGGAGGAAGCCCCGCCCCTCGTCGGAGCGAACGACATTCGGGCTCCGCGGGTGGCCGTTTTTCTGCCCCTCTCCGGACGGGACCGAAAACTCGGGCGAGCCATGCTCGGCGCGCTTCTTCAGGCTTCGGGCGTTTACGATCATGCCTCACTTCCGTTTGATTTGCGTTTCTACGACACGCAGTCTTCGCCCGAAGGGATTCCCGCCCTCGTCGAGCAGGCGCGCCGGGATCAGGTCCAACTCGTCCTGGGCCCGATCGACGTCCAGGAAAGCGTCGCCACCGCCCGGGAACTCCAGGGCGACATCCCCATGATAGGGTTCTCGCCAAATGGCGAATTTCTTCTCAATCCGGCCGCGTTTCAGTTTTCTTACTCGCTCGATCGAGAGGCACAGATCCTCGCCAGTTTTATCGTCACCCTCAACCCCGCGCGCGTGATGGCCACCGGACCGGACGATCCCTACGCCCAGGCCGTCCGCGACCAGCTCCAGACGTACCTTCCGGCCAGCATCGGGATCGCATCCGAGTTCTATGACCCCAAAACACTCGATTTGCGCGCGCATGCGGCCAAAATCGTCGCCCAAGCTCCCGACCTCGTCTTTCTTCCCACTTCCCCTGAGGCCGCCGAACGCATCGCCAGTTTTATGGCCCAGGAAAATTTGTGGTGCAAATCCCCGGGCACCCCGGCCCCCAAGGCAAAAGACGACAACCGCAAATTCACCGTCTGCCTCTCCACCAGTCTGTGGGCCGTCATTTCCAATGACCATCGCCACAAGGCGCTCCTCGAGGCCATCTATCTCGACTACGATGCCGACGCCAGACGAGGCGACCCGGATTTCGTCGGGCGTTTTCTCGACCTCTACCATCGGATGCCTTCTGTCTACGAAATTCTTCCCTTCCTCGCCGTCTCTCAGCTCAGGGCCATCCCCTCGCAAAGCTGGAAGGATGCGGAGGCGCTCCGTCAGGCGCTTCAGACGGCACTCCGCGGACAGAGCTATTTTTTAAGTCCGGGGTTCAAACAGATTCGGACCGATTCTGTGGTCCCTTACACGCCGCCCTCGATGCGCGTTGACGTGCCCGTGCGCACCCTGATTTCGCGATGAACCGTTTCTGGCCCAAAATCGCCGCGTGCGCGCTCTGCGCCTTTCTGGCCTCATCTCCCGCCCATGCCATTTCGCTCCACGACATCGACGGCAAAACCGACGCACAGCTCGCCCAGGAAAACTGGGAGACGCGCCAGATCAAAGCGAACAGCAGCACCGTCAAATGCGGGTTCTGGTCCATCCTCCTTTCGACCGTATGGCGCGGATACGGCCACTACTGTATCGGCGATGATTCCAGCCATTACAAACTCCTCGCCATGGAGGGCGCGTCCGTCCTCATGATGGCGTCGGCCGCCATCATCGGTTCGCTCTCGCACGACGACTCCGCCTTGTCTCCCGTCTGGAAATCCCTGTTCCATTTCGGTACGACCCTCTTCGTGTCGAGCTATATCTTCGATGTGTTTGGCACGTTCAAGGGCGACAGCTTCACCCTCGACGCCAACCACCTCAACCCCTACGGACACGCCCTCGACGTGGAGATGCGCTGGCTTCCCTCCCAGAATTTCAACCTCGGCATCCAGCTCGGTTACGCGTACCGGACCCCGCGGTTCTGGATCAATCCCCACGGCTACCTCGACGTGACCGGATTCGATGAGTACAGCATCGGACTCGATGTAGGCGTGGCTGCCTGGTATGCCGAGCGCACCCATACCTATGTGGCCGTCGCGGTGGACGCAAAATTTGAAGACAATCTTTCGGACAGCTATAGAACGCTAAAAATTCTCCCTTATATCGAATTTTCTCTCGATCTCGGCACGTGGTTCGACCACCTTGCCGAATTTCGTTTTGTCAACCGGCTCGGCATTGGCGTCAATCTCTACGATTTTGAGATTTCCGGGCTCACCCCGTTTTCGGACAACGATCTCCTCCTTGTGCTTGAAACGTCCATCAGCATGAATCTCATCAAAGAGCTCAATCTGGCCGTGACCTACCGCTACCGGCCGGAGTTCACCGTGGGGCAGATCAGCGCCCCGAGCCGCATTTTTGACACGGTTCCCGTGCCCGGCGTCGGCATATTTTCCGTGGATCTCAATTTTGCCATCTCCAACGGCTGGTTTGCCAGCGTGGCCGCCAATTTTGGAAGTTCTATCGATTTCTGGCTCGGGGCTTCCAAGAGTTTCTAAAAATGATACAAGATTTTCTCATATATATATGCGCGCAATA
Organism: uncultured Myxococcales bacterium; assembly: GCA_945875805.1. Taxonomy (GTDB): domain Bacteria; phylum Myxococcota_A; class Bradymonadia; order UBA4248; family UBA4248; genus UBA4248. Next base: position 2,996 of record CAMCLY010000200.1, read on the forward strand.
GTGCGGTGAGGGGGCGCGGGCTATGTCGCTTGCGCGACATACGCCCAGCGCGCGCGTCTATTTCGCCCTTTTGGGCTCAATACGCCGCGCTTTGATATGGTTGTACAGTTCCACGTGGAGTTTTTTGTTCTTGTATGGAGGTGTTGCCGAAGTGGTGTAAAAATGCGGGGAATACGGCGTCATTTGTCGAATGCGGAGATATATGGTGTTTTGTATATCATTGATTATGATGATCGGGATGTTGAGGATGTTTTAAAGCAAACATCTATAAATATGTTTTAAAATAAACATCTACATATATATTTTAAAGTAAGCATCTATAAATATGTTTTAAAATAAACATCTACATATATATTTTAAAGTAAGCATCTATAAATATGTTTTAAGGTAAATATATATAGATATTTTAAAACAAACACCTATAAATATATTTTAAATCAAATATCTATAAAACAACAAAATCAATATCTATAAAGCCATGAGTGGAAGCAGGAACAGAAAAAAAAGGCGGCGCGTATCGGCCGAGGCCGATAGCGCCGCGCGCAGGGCGTATCCGCCGTGAGGCGGATAGCCCGCGCCCATCACGCGGATTTACGCATTGACGAGTTCGTAGGTCTGCTGGGCAATGGCGAGTTCTTCGTTGGTCGGGATGACCCAGACATCGACCTTGGAGGCGGGGGTGGAGAGTTTGCGCTCTTTGCCGTGGCAGTCGTTGGCTTCGGGGTCGATGTCGACGCCGAGGAGGCCGAGATGTTTGCAGACTTCGGCGCGGACATAGGGGGAATTTTCGCCGATGCCGGCCGTGAAGACGATGGCATCGACGCGTCCAAGCACCATGGCGTAGGCGCCGATGTATTTGACGATGCGGTAGTTGAAGACGTTCATGGCACGGATGGAGGCGGGATCGCCCTGTTCGACGCCTTCTTCGAGCACGCGGCAGTCGTTGGATTTTTGCGAGAGGCCGAGGAGGCCGGATTTTTTGTTGATGAGTTCGTCGAGCTGATCGGCGTTGAGGCCTTTGGTGCGGCCGAGATAGGTCAGGACGGCGGGGTCGATGTCGCCGCAGCGCGTGCCCATGCAGAGGCCTTCAAGCGGGGTCAGGCCCATCGAGGTGTCGACCGATTCGCCGCCGCGTACGGCCGTGATGGACGAACCGCTGCCCAGGTGGCACGTGATGATGTTGAGATCTTTGATGTCCTTGCCGAGCAGCTGCGCCATGCGGCGAGCGACAAATTGGTGCGAGGTGCCGTGCGCGCCATAACGGCGGATATGCTCCTGCGTGTACAGATCGTATGGGATCGCATAAAGATAGGCGTATTCGGGAATCGTCTGATGGAAGGAGGTGTCGAAGACGGCCACGTTGGGGATGCCCGGGAGGAGTTCCTTGGCCACGTTGAGACCAAGGACATGCGCGGGAACATGGAGCGGATCGAGCGGGTATACGTCGTCGATGTCCTTGATGATTTGATCGGTCACGAGGCACGTTTTGGTCAGTTTTTCACCGCCATGCACGACGCGGTGGCCGACGGCTTTGATTTCGCTGATGTCCTTGATGACGCCGTCTTTGAGGAGATCAAAGACGCGACGCAGCCCGTCCGCATGGGTCGGGAAGACTTCATTGAGGACAATTTTTTTTCCGTCCGCCGTTTTGTGCGTGAGAATGCCTTCGCTCTCGCCGATGCGTTCGACGTTGCCCTTGGCCAGAACGTCGCCCGCAGGCATTTCGAGAAGCTGATATTTGACGGTAGAACTGCCACAGTTGAGTACGAGAATTTTCATGTGCGACCTTTGTCAGTCATAAAAAGAAGTGAAACGACAGAAGGGGCCATGCCTGGCCCCTCGTACGCGCCCAAATACCTCAAAATGCCGAAAAATTAAAGGCGTTTGTGGGGGGACGAAGTCCCCCACACCCCCCGAAATGCGAAAAGGGCACATGGCTACGCCATGCGCCCTTTTCGCATTTCATGAGGTGGTGAGGCTTGGGGCGTGGTGAAAGTGGAGCCTTTTTGTGGCCTTGGGTGAGTTTTTTGTTTTTGTCCTCGTTTTTTTGTGGGTTTGTGTGAGGGCTTTTTGTTTTTTATGAAGCATGCTCCCCTCTCCCCATGG
>CAMCLY010000201.1 GCA_945875805.1 uncultured Myxococcales bacterium
CGAGGAAGCCTACAAAACGGCTCAGATTGAGGCCAAAACCACGGAGTTCATCGACGACATGGGCTCGGCTTATCGATGGGCCGATCTCCTGATATGTCGCGCAGGTGCCACCAGTATCGCAGAAATCAAGGCCGCAGGAAAAGCCTCGATCCTCGTTCCATTTCCGTTTGCCGCACACAACCACCAGGAGAAAAATGCCGACGAAATGGTCGCCATCGGCGCCTCTGTCAAAGTCCTCAATGACGATGTCGCCTCAAAACTCCCGGACATCCTCAAAGATCTCATCCAAAACCCACAAAAAATCGAAAACATGGAACATGCCGCCCTCGCCGATGCACGCCCAAACGCGGCCGAAGATATCGCGCGCCATTGTCTTCACGTCCCCAACTGACACTCGCGGTCTTTGAACAAAAAAAGAGTTGTGATTTTTTCACAACTCTTTTTTTCATCCAAATGGCCCATCGAAATTTACCGGTCTCTTTGAGGCAACGCAGACTGAACGTTGCGATTTTGTCCACACGGCCCAAGGCTGATTTCAAGGTATGCCCGCATACACGTGGAGACCGAATCGAGATAGCGCTGTTTTTCCGTCTGACTGGGTTCCGACTGCCTGATTTTGTCCAACTGCCGCGAAAAATCCTTGGATACCGGAGCCAGTTTTCTGGCCATGGCATCGCAGTCATCGGTCTGAAGCGCGGCGGCCTCGACGTCGGTACAAATCGACATCATCCGATCCGCATCTGAGGTACACCCAGAAAGGAGAAAACCCACCACGCAAAACAGCACAACACACGAGACAAAAGACAGCGAACGACAAATCCATGCAGGATTAAACATGATGTTTCTCCATCTGTAACGTTGGAATGACAAACCCCAAATACAACACACTGTCACCTCAAAATCCACTTAAATTCAAATAAAAACAAAAATACCCCCCAAAAACTTCAACGCCAGCTTCCACTCCAACGATACAAAACCTGCCTGGCGCACGAATCACAAAAGAAAATATCCCCACACTCCAAAACTCGCCATGCGCTTCTCATATCCGGAAAAAACGCAGAGGTTCTGGCACCCTCATCCAAAATAACCCACGAATATGGAGTAAAATCACGCGTCCTTGAGTTTTCGACGTGTACGATATAGAGGACGGACGCCGTGGCGCGACAAAGCGCAAAGACGGCATTTTCACGGATTTGTAATACGGATTTTAATCATGACAAAACGCTTGAACGACCGCGCCTGGAACGAGGCACGGCCAATGACGATTCTTCCCGGATTTATTCCCTCGGCCCCAGGCTCGTGCCTCATTTCGTGCGGACAGACGCGGGTCATCTGTACGGCAAGTGTTGAGGATAAAGTCCCGGGATTTCTCGAAAATGCAGGAATGGGATGGCTGACCGCAGAATACGGCATGCTCCCCGCCTCGACGTCGTCGCGAACCACGCGCGAAAAAGTCACCTCCGCTGGGCGGACCTATGAAATTCAGCGCCTCATCGGACGCAGCCTGCGTGCGGCACTTGACCGGAAACGCCTCGGAACTCGCACCATCACCATCGATTGCGACGTAATCCAGGCAGACGGGGGAACCCGGACTGCCGCCATTACGGGCGGCTTCGTGGCTCTGTCCATGGCCGTCTCAAAACTCATGGCCTCAGGGGCTCTGTCGCAAAACCCCATCATCCACCAGATCGCAGCCATCAGTCTGGGAAAGGTACACGGCGAGCTTCTCCTCGACCTCGACTTCGTCGAGGACTCCTCCGCCGATGTCGATGCCAATCTCGTGGCCACCCCGCAGGGCGAAATCATCGAATGGCAGACCACGTCCGAAAGAAACCTCCTGCCAGTGCAACAGCTTCAGGAAATGGTCGAGCTCGGCATGAAAGGAATACGGGAACATGCAGAACTCCAACAGCAGGCTCTTCGCGGACTCTGAACAAGGTTTACGGCTCCCACCGATGCACGGCTATCTTTCTTTCTGGTCTTTGATATGGACGCTCCCGCTGACGACGGTCGCGGGATTTTCATTGTCCTCCGACATCGCCTGGGCATCGCCGCGCGATGCCTTCGGAATCGATCCGCAGACCATGGCCCGCGCAGGCGCGGTCACGGCCACTGCACCGCCGGCCGCGGCCGCAGCCGCCAATCCTGCCCTGCTCATCAAAACCCATGGCCTGGAAGCCGAGTTCGGGGTCGTCGTGTCCGTACCCAACGTCAAAGCCGCCGCATCGGACGCCTCCTCCCATGAAACCCTCGATACCTATACCGGTCTCAACCTCGGTCTCGCCATCAGCCTCCCGCTCGGTCCGATACACGATCGCCTGTTTGTCGGCATCCAGACTCATCTCCCCACCGAGGCCCTCTATACCCTCGACAATACACGGCAGGGAGACGTCGTCATACTCCACCTTGGAAACCAGCAGCGCCGGTTCAATCTCGATGCCGCCGTCGCCGTGCGCATCTGGGAGCAGATTTCAATCGGCGCCGGATTCTATCTCGTGCCGGACGTCGCCGGAGATGTAGCCATCGACTTTTCCGGCGACGTGCAGAACAGCCGAAGCCACGTCGAAGTCCACGCAAAATTCGCCCCCACCGCCGGAATCTACGCAGAACCCATCGAAGGACTCCGGCTGGGAATCGCTTACCGCGGCGCTTCAAAACTCTCCCTCAACGTCCCAGCCCGCGTCTACGTCAGCGACGCCATCGGCGCCATCTACACAAGGCTTTCCGGTTATGCCTACGCAGAGCCACACATCGTGTCGTTTGGCGCAAGCTACGATTTTTCCCATCTCACGGAAAACCCACGACTGCGGTTTGCGGCACACTTGGAATTCGATTACCGTCATTACACCGATCCCATCGCAACCTCTGCCGAGGTCACGCTCTACAGCGAAAATGGAGATATCCTGAGCCAGACAACTCAGGATTATGCAGACTTTGACGACGCCTGGCGCATCCACACCGCCATCGACTGGATGCCCATGGACGAAATCTGTGTGTCGGTCGGCTATGCGTTCGAGAAAACCCCAGTTCCGCCCCAGCGCAACATCTTCAACGTCCTCGATGCCGACCGGCATCAGATCGCATTTGGCGGGACGTTCTGGATCCCGGACGCATGGCTCGGCGGGTTCGGACTTGGATTTTCAACGGCCGCAAAATTCGACGCCTACGACACAAGACACGTCGAAAAATACATCTTTCTTGCCGGAACCGGCAATCCAGGCTTTCCCGCACTCTCCTTTTCGGGAATGGCTTTTACGTGGCAGGGATCGATTCTCATGCGGTTTGAATAGCTACGCTTTAAAAGGACATTTTCATGCGACGACTTCACCCATCGACGGCGTTCATCCTTTCTCTTGCGTCCGCAATGACATGGTGCGCATGCACCGCCGAAGAGGTCGGCCCAGATTCAGACGGCGACGGCCTGAGCGATGCCCAGGAAGCACACTTCTGTACCGATCCGTTCCTCGCCGATACCGATGGGGACACCATTCCTGACAGCAAAGATCCCGATCCCTGTACACCGCCACGCATCATTCTGGCGTGTTCGACGAGTCCTTCCGTCACGACTCAGGAACGTGCCTGCATGTATATTCAGTATTCCGTGCGAGACGCGCTCGGCCGATACCTCGACGCGCTGTCCATCGCCTCCACCACCACGCTCGGAACGCTCGCCCCACCAGAATCCCTCAGCACCGGCATCTATCGCACAGAGCTCTGTTCCGACACCGACGGACTCGCCGTCGTCACCCTTCAAACCGTAGACGCCTCGGGAAATCCGGACGGAAAGGCTTCAGAATCCATTTCCGTCGAACTCAAAAAAAAGACACCGACGGAAAACGACAATCCCGGCGGAAACGACAATCCCGGCGGAAACGACAATCCCGGCGGAAACGACAATCCCGGCGGTGAAGACTTGTTTGACGGAGAAGAATTTGTGCTCGAAGTCCCGGGGCTCAATCCCGGTCGGTACGCCGAGGCCGGAACATTGGCCGGCGACATCTGGATCATGGCCATAGACGGCGAATCCCTCGACTGGAGCGGTTCCACCCTGGCCCCCTACAAAGACGCATTCATACAGATCGACTTCCCGGACGGCACGACACTGACGGGAAACACAAACGAAAAAGGCTGGATTCATCTGACAGACCCACGCCTCCATGGACCGGTGACCATCACCGTGGGCGCACAGGACGCGCGCTATATCACCTGGGTGGACACCGACGCGCGCGTCGTCTCGGCCGGCATTCACGGCCGTGACATCACACGGGCCGAAGCCGACACCAAAGGGGCCAAAATCACCGGACTCGTCCGCGGTTTCTGGGGTGAGACCGGACTGCCGTCATTCCCGACATCAAACACCAACGTCTTTGGAACGATCAACATTGCCATCGTCCAGGTCGCCACGCGAAACTATCCGCTCAGTTCGATGAATACAGGGTCAATCCTTCTCCCCCCGGACGCCTCCTCGGCCACGGCAGCCTATTTTGAAATTCCCCCCAACCTCGTCCTCTGCAATCTCAACGACCCGGACATGTCGAGGTTCACACTCGACATGCTCAAACCGGGAAAATACGTCGTGTTCGCCCTTGCGGGGGCAGGCGCAAACATCATGGCGGCCTCGCAGAACCCCTACATCATGAAATTTGAGCCCATGGCACTCGGGATGAAAGAGGTCGAGGTGAAGGCCGGTGAAACATCCGACATCGTGCTCGACCTCAGCGTGGATCTCCGACAGGCCGACAAGGCCCCAATTCATTTCGGCCAGCTTCCCGACGATCCCCAGACCGGCACAGCCCTTCCCATGGGGCTCATCCTCCCCCTCATCAATACCGGCAGGGGTTACATCTTTCTCGACGTCAACACGGCCTACAATTTTGAAGGGTTCACCAATCCGTCGCGGATGCTCTACCCCGACGCCCTCGATGCAACCCTGACGCGTCTCGGC
>CAMCLY010000202.1 GCA_945875805.1 uncultured Myxococcales bacterium
GCGCGTATTTGCCCGCAGGGCAAATAGCGACGTGGGGGGACACTTCCCCCCCCAACACACACCACACGGCCTCTTCATCCTCCATCGATTCTCCAGAAAAGACCTGAATTTCGCATTTCCATGATTTGGTCGCGTCACGAATTGATGGTGACGCGGAGTTCCTCTCGCCTCCCAACCAATGGAGTCAATATGCCTGTCATCGGGATAGACCTAGGTACATCCAACACATGTGTTGCCGTCGTCAACAACGGGCGCCCGCAAGTGATTTTAGACGAGAAGGGACGGGCCACGTTGCCGTCCATGATGTCGCTCAACCGGAAGGACCAGGTGTTCGTCGGGCACATGGCGAAGGCGCAGATGAGCGTCGAACCCGAGCGCACGATCCACTCGGCAAAACGATTGCTGGGGCAGCGCTTCAACTCCGAGGATGTCCAGCGTCTTCTGCCGTTTCTCACCTACAAAGTCACGCAGACCGACAACGGACTCGTCGGACTCGTCGTCGACGACCACTGTTTCTCGCCCACCGAGGTCAGTGCCGCCGTCCTCAAAAAAGTGAAATCCCTCGCCGAAACCGCGCTGCGAGAACCCGTCACACAGGCCGTCATCAGCGTCCCGGCCCACTTTGACAACACGCAGCGCAAGGAAACCAAGCGCGCCGCCGAAATCGCGGGGCTCGAGGTCCTGCGCATCATCAACGAACCCACCGCTGCCGCCCTCGCCTACGGATTCGGAATGGACGCCGCCCACACCATCGCCGTCTACGACTTCGGCGGTGGCACGTTCGACATTTCCGTACTCGAAATCGGCGACGGCATCTACAACGTCCTCGCCACCGGCGGCGACACCTTCCTCGGCGGAAACGACTTCAATCAGATCGTCGCAAACTGGATTATCGACCGCTTCAGGACGCGCACGCGCATCGATCTGGCCGACCATCCCATCGCCAAACAGCGCATCCTCGATGCCGCCGAGTTCGCCAAAATTCAGCTTTCCACCCAACAGGAAGTCCGCATCGAGCTTCTGCAAATCGCCCCGGAAATCTCACCCTCCCTCGCCATCAACGACACCCTGACGCGCGCTCAGCTCGACGCGCTCTGCGCCCCGTTGGTCGACCGTTCCCTCGACATCTGCCAAAGCGTCTTCGACAGCGCGGGGCTTCACGGCGAAAACGTCGATCAGATCGTCATGGTCGGCGGCATGACACGAATGCCCCTCATCCGAAAAAAAGTCCAGGAATGGTTCGGACGCGCACCAAACACACAAATCAACCCAGACGAGGCCGTCGGCATCGGCGCCGCCATTCAGGCCATGGCCCTCGATGCCTGTACCGACGACATCCTGCTCCTCGACGTCATCCCGCTCACCCTCAGCATCGAGGCCGCAGGCGGCATCTGCATCCCACTCATCCCCAAAAACACCAAGGTACCGCACAGAGTCTCCAGAACCTTCACCACCAGCCGCGACAATCAGGAAAGCGTCATCATCTCCATCTTTCAGGGCGAGGGAAGCCACACTCAGGACAACATAAGACTCGCCACGTTTGAACTCGCCAACATTCGTCACGCAAAACGCATGGAGCCGCGTATCGAGGTCTCCCTGCGCATCGACGTCAACGGAATCCTCTCCATTACTGCCGTCGACCTCGATTCCAATCAGTCGCAGTCCGTACAAATCGTCGACATGAACCTCAAAGCCCTCGACGCGCTCAACGCCCAGGAGGTCGACGCGCTGTGATCCTGGCCATCGACGATATCGCCCCCGAAGTGGCCGACACCCTCAAAAAACTGGCCACCGTGTACCCCTTCCCGCAACTCTCCGTCTGGGAGGGGCTCGCCAAACGACTCTACGACCAAGGCAAAACCGCCGAAGCCTGTTACACCCTCGACCTGACGGCCAAACCCTACGGCAAAGACGTCGCCCGACACGCCGCCGAACGCGTCACCCACATCCCCGCCCACCTCAAGGGACGCGGCATTCCGGCCGCTTGGCACGAACGCCTCCATCCCGCATCCACCCTGCTCTGCGACCACACCCTCCCCCTCCGCCTCGGCACGCGCCTCTACCTACGCCACGGGATGAACGCAGTCGGCTTCGCCCCAGACGATATCCTCTCGCACGCCATCCATCTCTTTGACGACACCCCCACCCAGACCGGTTTTGCCGGCATCAACCCCATACAGCCCGCCATCCAGTGGATCGCCCTCGACGGATGCGTCCTCTGGAGCCGGGGCGATCACACCCTGCACCTCGTCGACACAACCGCCATCGACGAAAACCTCCCCTCCGAACTGGCCTCGCGACGCCCCCTTCCGCACGCCACCCTGACCTTCGACACCCACATCCGCAAACTCTCCGGCCCCATCCAAGACGGCACCTTCTTCGTCACCCTGGCCTCCACCATCCCCATCCTCTCCGACGAATGCCGACTCTGCGCCCTCGATCTCCACGCCATCCGCCACTTTTTTGACCGATATCCGGGCGAACACTGCGACATCCGCCAACTTCAGGCACTCCGACAGGACATCGCCCTGCCCAACATCCAGCAGACCCTCGACAACGACTGCGCACCCAACGGCGACACCTTCATCACATGCGGCGGCGGCATGCAGCCCAGCGAAATCCGGTTCATCGCCCCAAACGGCGCATGGACCACCAAATTCGCCCACCAGCACCCCGTCCTCGCCATCATCCCCAGCGCACACGGCATCGTCAGCCTCGACGCCTCCGGCCTGGCCCTCCTCTGGAACGGCACCCAAATCACCGACGACGCTCGCTTTGCCCTCCATACCCTCCCCGACGACCTCCAGTCCCTCCGCAACACCACACTCTCCATCGACTGGCCCCGAAAACACCTCTACGTCACTCGCGCCACCCCGCACCGCACCCTCTCCGACGTCCTCAACCACCTCCAGGCATTCCGCCTCGACGCACACTCCGCCACCCCAAATTTCCTCCTCCACGTCTTCCCAGGCCTCGCCCTCACCTCCGACGGCACCTTCCATTTCTGGTCCGACGCGCACGGCTCCGTCGACATGCAATGGCAACTCGCCGACGCCACCGCCAACTCCGACGACTGGCGCGAACTCTTGGCCATTCAAAGCCCGTCCATCGAAGAAGACCCTCGTATACGAATCATTCGTTAAATTTTATACACAATTTATTTTCGGTGCGCGGGCTATCTGCCAAAGGCAGATACGCCCCGCGCGCGGCGCTATCGCCCTGCGGGCAATACGCGCCGCCCCTTTTTTCCATCCTCATCCGCACACAAAAAAATAAAAAAAAACGCATGATCCGTGTATGCTTACGGTTTACATGGCTGTTAAAAGCCACGGATGCGTTTTGAAAACTCGAACTGCGGTTCGCATTTGACCAAAGAAGAGAATACGATGCACATGAAAAACATAAAAACAGGCATGCTGGCGACACTGGCCATGATGTTGTCCGCCACCATGGCGCTCGCACAGGAACCGGCCGCACAACAAGCCCCCGCCGCACAAGAAGCCCCCGCCGCACAACAAGCCACCGCTCCACAAGAAGCCCCCGCCGCGCACCCCGAAGCCCAGCCACAAGAGGCCGCACCCGCCCCGTCCAACGATCCCGGCGACGTCATCGCAAATTACTTCATGGCCATGTCCGATCTCGTCGCACAAAATATCGACAACCCCACCGTCTTGACCGAAAAATTCGCCGCTTACCTCCGCGATAACGAAAAGGCCATGCGCGAGGCGTCCAAAAAATTCGACGCCAAAATGGGCTCCCTCAAAACCACCGAGGCCGAAGTCTACCGCGAAACCGTGCAGCGAAAAATCACCCCGCAACTCAACAAGCTCATCTCCCTCCTCATCGACTTTTCGAGCCGATATCCTACCGAAGCCGCCAAGCTCGATTCCATGCTCAAAGTCGACGCCAAATACACATACCAGCAATAGCCATGGCTGAATTTCCCGATCTGGACTGGTGTCAACAACGTCTCGACGCCCTCCGGGATAACATCCACGTCCTCCTCAAAGGTCAGGACGAACCCGTCGAACTGGCCATCCTGTGCGTCATGGCCGCGGGACATCTCCTCATCGAAGACGTCCCGGGCGTGGGCAAAACCACCCTGGCCACAGCCCTGGCCCAAAGTTCCGGCCTGACCTGTCGAAGGGTGCAGTTCACCTCGGACATCCTCCCCTCCGACATCCTGGGCGTCAGCATATACGACCCGCAAAAAGCCAACTTCGTCTTCCACGAGGGACCGATTTTCACCCACATCATGCTCGCCGATGAAATCAATCGCGCAGAGCCCAGGGCGCAAAGCGCCCTCCTCGAGGCCATGCTCGAACGGCAGGTCAGCGTCGATGGCGAAACAAGACCCCTCCCGTCTCCGTTCATCGTCATCGCCACCCAAAATCCCCTCGACTTTTCCGGCACGTTCCCACTCCCAGACAGTCAACTCGACCGCTTTCTCTTCCGAATCTCAATGGGATACCCGGACGCCCAGGCTGAACTCGCCATTTTAAAATCCCCCACCGCCAAACCCACCCTCGAACCAGTCCTGCGCCCAGGTGACGTCAAACGTCTGCAGGATGCCACCGCGCGCGTCTACGCAAGCGATGAAATCATCGAGGAAATCCAGGCCATCGCACACGCCACCCGCGCGCATGCCTCCATCGCACAGGGCATCTCCACCCGCGCCATGATCGATCACCTCAACGCCGCGCGCGCCAGAGCCCTCTTCCACCACCGTTCCATGGTCCTCCCCGACGACGTCCGCGCCCTCACCGTCCACGTCCACGCCCACCGCATCAAACTCACCGCCCAAGCACACGGCAACGCACAGGACGTCCTCACCGAAATCAGCCAGCGCATCGCGCAAACCATGGGATAAGGTTCTTTTTGTGTGGGGGGACGAAGTCCCCCCA
>CAMCLY010000203.1 GCA_945875805.1 uncultured Myxococcales bacterium
CGGGAACGAGGATGGTTTTTTTGACGGTTTTGCCTTCGAGCTGTTTGGCGGCGGCAAAGAGAACGCGTTACCCGACGATGAAATTGATGATGCGGCCGGGAACGAGGATGGTTTTTTTGACGGTTTTGCCTTCGAGCTGTTTGGCGGCGGCAAAGAGAACGCGTTACCCGACGATGAAATTGATGATGCGGCCGGGAACGAGGATGGTTTTTTTGACGGTTTTGCCTTCGAGCTGTTTGGCGGCGGCGGGGACGGCCTTGGCGGCCGCGATGATATCGGCTTCGGGGGCATTTTTGTCAATTTCGATGGTGCCGCGCATTTTGCCCATGACCTGGACGGCCATTTTGACGAGCGCGACTTCGCATTTGGCCGGGTCGTAGGAGGGCCAGGGGGCGAGGGAGACGCAGGGTTCGTGGCCCAGAATGGCCCAGAGTTCCTCGGCGATGTGGGGGGCGTAGGGGGCGAGCAGGAGAACAAGGGTTTCTGCGGCAATGCGAGGGATTTTGTCGAGTTTGGCGAGCTGGTTGACGTAAACCATCAGCTGGGAAATGCCGGTGTTGAAGCGGAGATTTTCGATGTCCTCGCCGAGTTTACGGATGGTCTGATGGCGGAGGGTTTCGGTTTCGGGGTCGCATGGGATGTCGGCGACGCGTTCGTGGAGGGTGTCGGCATCCTGGGCGACGAGGAGGCGCCAGCAACGGGCGAGGAAGCGGTTGACGCCGGAAACGCCTTCGGTATCCCAGGGTTTGACCTGATCGAGCGGGCCCATGAACATCTCGTAGAGGCGGAGGGAGTCGGCGCCGTATTCTCGCACGATGTCGTCGGGATTGACGACGTTGCCCCGAGATTTGGACATTTTTTCGATTTGCATTTCGAGGGGTTCGCCGGTGAGTTTGCTGATGGCCCCATCGGCGGTTTTCTGGACATTGTCGACGTGGACGTATGCGCCGTTTTTGTCTTTGTAGGCGTAGCCGAGGATCATGCCCTGATTGAAGAGTTTCTGGAAGGGTTCCTTGGTGTGGACGAGTCCGATGTCGTAGAGGACTTTGTGCCAGAACCTGGCGTAGAGGAGGTGGAGGACGGCGTGTTCGGCGCCTCCGATGTAGAAATCGACGGGCATCCAGTATTTTTCTTTTTCCGGGCTGAACGGGGCGTCAGGGTTATGGGGATCGATGTAACGCAGGTAGTACCAGCACGAACCGGCCCACTGGGGCATGGTGTTGGTTTCGCGCGTGAAGTCTCCCTCATTCAGCCATTCCTTGATGGTGGCGAGGGGGGACTCGCCGGTGCCGGAGGGGGCGTAGGTTTTGACCTCTGGGAGGGTGAGGGGGAGTTGTTCTTCGGGGATGGGGTGATGGTTGCCGTCTTTGTCCCAGAGGATGGGGAAAGGTTCGCCCCAGTAGCGCTGGCGCGAGAAGAGCCAGTCGCGGAGTTTGTAGTTGACGGCGCCTTTGCCGACGTGATGGGCTTCGAGCCATTCGACCATGGCTTTTTTGCCGTCGGGAACGTTCATGCCGTCGAGGAATCCGGAATTGACGTGGGGGCCGTCCTCGGTGAAGGCTTCGCGCGTGACGTCGCCGCCCTGAATGACCTCGATGATGGGGAGATCAAACGCTTTGGCGAACGCGTAGTCGCGCGTGTCGTGGGCGGGAACGCTCATGATGGCGCCGGTGCCGTAGGAAGCGAGGACGTAATCGGCGACCCAAATCGGGGTGCGGGCCTGATTGACGGGATTGATGGCGTAGGCGCCGGTGAAGACGCCCGTTTTGGTCTTGGCGAGGTCGGTGCGTTCGAGGTCGGATTTTTTGGCGGCCTGGGCACAGTACGCTTCGACGGCGTCTTTTTGTTCGGGCGTGGTGATGGCCCTGGTGAGGGGATGTTCGGGGGCGAGGACGAGGAATGTCGCGCCAAAGAGGGTGTCGGGACGCGTGGTGAAGACGCGGATGTTGCCGTGCGCGGGTGCGTCTTCGGCCAGCGCAAAATCGACCTCTGCGCCCAGCGAACGGCCTATCCAGTTGCGCTGCATGGCCTTGATGCGCTCGGGCCAGTCGAGGTCTTCGAGGTCTGTGAGCAGTCGTTCGGCGTACGCCGTGATTTTGAGCATCCACTGACGCATGGGTTTGCGGATGACCTCAAATCCGCCGACTTCGGATTTTCCGTCGACGACCTCCTCGTTGGCCAGCACGGTGCCCAGAGCCGGGCACCAGTTGACGGGCGCTTCGGAGACGTAGGCCAGGCCGCGTTTATAGAGCTGCAAAAAGATCCACTGCGTCCACTTATAATAGTTGGGGTCGGTGGTGTTGATTTCGCGGTCCCAGTCGTAACTGAAGCCCAGGGCCTGAATCTGCCGCGTGAAGTTGGCGATGTTTTTCTGCGTCGTCTCGCGCGGGTGCGTGCCGGTTTTGATGGCGTACTGCTCGGCGGGCAGCCCGAACGCGTCCCATCCGATGGGGTGCAAGACGTTGAACCCGTTCATGCGTTTGTAGCGGGCGACGATATCGGAGGCGGTGTACCCCTCGGGGTGTCCGACGTGCAGCCCGGCCCCGGAGGGATAGGGGAACATGTCGAGAATGTAGTATTTGGGTTTGGGACTGTTGTCGACGGCGCGGAATGTCTTGTGTTCTTTCCAGTACTGTTGCCATTTGGGTTCGATGGAACCGGGATTGTAGGTGCCCATGGTGAATCCTCCGGGGGATGCGATAAAAAGGTTCTGGCGAGTGTCGCCGGTGAAAATTTGGCTGAACGCGTGTTTGATTTTGGGGTGGGGGAAGTCTCCCCCTGAGCGGCTATCTGGTCACGCCAGCGGGCGAGAGCGCCAAAAACGCAAACCCCACACGGGGAGAATAAAAAGGTGAGGTGAAAAATTGCGGGGGTATGGCTAAAAAAAAGCCCTGAACGTATCCAGGGCAATCAAATACGGGCGAAGTAAAAGAATTACTTGGCGGTGTAGTTTTCGACCTTGATGGCCTGCACGGATTTGTATTTTCCGCAGCTCATGCAGGCGTGGTGGGGAAGTTTGGGTTCGCCGCATTCAGGGCAGACCGAGCACTGGGGCGCGGTGAGGCGATCGTTGATGGAACGGCGCATTTTGGTGCGCGAGTGGCTGACGCGTTTCTTGGGAACTGCCATGTTAAAACTCCTATGAGATGAAAAACGGACTCGAGGCGCTTGCGCTCACGAAGTCATACAAATTCGAGGTTTTTGGGACACGAGCATGTCCCGAGGTTGAGATTTTGTCCGCACTGCGTGCAGATGCCTTTGCAATCGGGGCTGCACATGCAGTCGCCGTCGAACTCAAGATAGATGGATTCGAGCAAGATATTGTCGAGATCGATGACATCGCCCTGATAGGTGACGGTATCGAGATCCTCTTCGGAGAGGACGATTTCTTCGACGCCTCCGACGCTCGAGGCCTCAAACAGCTTGAGGTCGACATCGGTGGAGAAATCTCGCACAAAACTCCTGCCACAACGGTGACAGCACAGCTCCAGCGAGACCTGTATGGATGCCCGCAGGGTGATGAACTTTCCGTGGTGGAGAAGATGCGCATCGTACGTCAGCGGACTCAGGGCACGACATCCGTCGAACGCGTCAAAATACGCCTCGACGCACTGGGGTGAAATCTCCCCTTTGGCGTTGAATTCGCGTTTTGAACTGATGCTGTCCGGACGTATCTGCATGACCAAACCACCGTGTCGAAAAAATTTCGCCTGACACAAGGCGGCGGAAATATAGGAACCTCCCAGATCCATGTCAAGTCTTTAATCATTCCTTGCCAACGGTGGCGTTTTTGGGGAATTTGTGGTGGTTTTGGGTGTTGAAATCGGCGCATGGATTGGACATAATCCTTGGCCTGTCCGAGTCTGTCATGACTCGTATTTCGCGTTTGGATTGTCGGTTTGTGATTTGCCATTGAAATCGTTACTTCCGTTTTATGGAATCGTGGCGGGCGCGATTCAAACGTGTTTGTCTCACTTTTTCTTTTAAAAAAAGGGTGTTCTCATGAAAAAAGTTCTTCTCGGCCTCAGCATTGCGGCTCTCGTGGTATGTTCGTTTGGTTGCTCCAAGAAGAGCAGCAGCAACAGTGATGCGTCTGCGACGGCCGCCGCGGGTGCCGCCGAAACCCTGAGCTCCATCGAAGTGAAACATCAGCGTTTCACGCAGAATGCTACGGATCCCTCCACGGCCCTTCGTTGCGTTTACATCACCGGCACCAACAACGGCACGACCGTTGAACTCAAGAAAGCCGAAGTGAAGACCTCCGGCCAGTGCAACTGGGCCGAACTCCAGGGCAAAGCCGCGGGTGCCGCTCCCCTTTCGGCCGACGCCGCCGCCCGTATCGTCAGCGCCGTCGCTTCCGACTCCTCCCTTCCCGCCGTCGCCAAAGATAAGTGGGACTGCACCGCCATCAACGTCCGCACGAACGTCCGCAAGGCCGGTGCCCAGGACTGTGCCGACGGCTCCGGCGCTGGCAATGCCATCGCCAAGACCATGGCTTCGACCCTCGGCCTCTAATCTTCCGTTCGCCTCCGGCGAATACGCATAAAAAAAGCCGCATGGTTCATGCGGCTTTTTTTTTTACACAAAAAAAAACTCCACCAAAACCCGCCCTCCCCCCCCAGCCCCATGGGGAGAGGGGAGCATGCTTCATAAAAAACAAAAAGCCCCTCACCAACCCCCGACCTCACCCCCGGCCCCTCTCCCATGGGGAGAGGGGAGCATGCTTCACAAAAAACAAAAAGCCCCCACCAAACCCCGACCTCACCCCCGGCCCCTCTCCCATGGGGAGAGGGTGGCATGCTTCACAAAAAACAAAAGCCCCTCACCAACCCCCGACCTCACCCCCGGCCCCTCTCCCATGGGGAGAG
>CAMCLY010000204.1 GCA_945875805.1 uncultured Myxococcales bacterium
ATAACATTTGCATTTTTAACAAAACAACGCCAAACAAAAATGCAAAAACGCAATAGGAAAAACAAATTCTTCAAGGTTTGATGAAACAATCCGCACATCCAGCATGCGCATTTGCCAAACATTAGATAATAAAGCATGATGTATGCCAAAGGCAAAAAAAGAAAGGGGCGCGTATGGGCCGAACGGCCCATAGCGCCCCGGGCGACGGCGTATTTCCCGAACGGGAAATAGCCGCGCCCCCCCCACACACACCGATTCCATCCGTATGTGCGACTTTTTTTGAACCGAAAGATGCACGCCGACATAAAAATCCCTATATTTACATGTCCGGCGCAGGAACCTTTTGTGTCCCGCCGTTTTTTACTGACACCAATGCATTTGGGAGATCGAATGAATAAGAAGATTCTTTTTGCCATGGCCGCCCTGGCCCTGCCGGCGCTTGCGCAGGCGCAGGAAGTCGAACGGCGTTATTCCGATACGATTCAGGGCGACATGGTGCTGACCGGCAACGCCATCGGGCTGAGTTTCAGCAGAAATTACAACTGCGCGGGAACGAGCGACGGCATCGGGACATTCATGTCGATGGATCCGACGTCACACGACGACACCCCGGTATGCGCATCCGGGACACCATGGCCCGGGAACACGACCCACGACTGGACGCGCAACGGCTCTTCGGCCGTGCTCGACATTCCGGACGGTGCCGAAATCGTCCACGCCGAACTCGTCTGGTCGGCCGCCTTTCAGGATACGGCGGATGCCGCACATTCGGCCGTCGAAAGCGTCGAGGACTACATCGGCAACGCCATCACCTTCAAGGCCGAGGACAACGGCAAATCCCTGAAAGTCAAACCGACGTTTTCAAAAAAAATCGTCAGTGCCCTCAGCGATTCAAACTCCTACCAAGTCTACTATTACATCAACAGCGCGGACATCACGTCGTTTGTCAAAAACAACAAGGCCGGACTCTATTCCGCAAACGGCATTCCAGCCGTCCAGAACGAATACATGAGCGGCGTCAACGGCGGGGGCTGGACGCTGGCCGTCGTCTACTCCACGCGGGATGCGCAAATGCGCAACATCTCGCTGTTCGTTGGAGGGAAGTTTGTTCAGGAACTCAAAACGCTCGACTATGAGGTCAGCGGATTCTGCACGCCGAGTTCCGGAGACCTGGCCGGCAAGATTTTTGTCAGCGCGCTCGAAGGCGACGCCCGTTCCGACACCAACTACATCGGCGATTCCCTCCAACTCGCCCCGACGGCCTCCGATCCGTTTGTCGCCCTCAAAGGCGTCAACAACGCCGTCAACAACTTCTTTGCCTCGCAGATCAACGGCAGCGACGGCGCCCTCGACACGCGCGGACTCTTTGGCGACGTCAACCACAAAATCAGCGTGGCCACCGGCGAAGGAACCATGGTCAAGGGAGCCCGTCAGGGATGGGACATCACCACGCTCGACATGCAGACACAGAGCGTCAACCCCCTCAAAAATGCCCAGAAATCGGCCACCGTCCGCATCAGCTCCGGCAAGGACTCCCTCCTGCCCACCCTCATCGGTTTTCAGGTCGACATCCACGCCCCCTCGTTTGTCGACAGCTACCTCCAGATTCCCGAAGACCTCCCGGCTATCGGCGAACCTTTTATCGCCACGCTTTCCCTGACAAATGTCCACGGACGTGCCAGCGCCGAAACCATCCTCGCCAAAATTCTCTCCAGCACGGGCGCCGTCGCCAACCGATACCGCATCAACGGCGGAGGATGGATCGCCACGGACGCCGATTTCCTCCAGAATAACGGCATCCCCATCGACCGTCTCAACGTCGGAGAGACCGTCGTCATCGAGGCCGAATACGTCATCCCGGAGATCAACGACGAAAACCTGGGAATCTTTGAACTCTCCGCACAATGGGAATACGACTATTCGAGCTGCCGTGGCGAGTCGAGCCTGAGCCACAATCTGGAAGTGTATAACTGGGTGGATATCGTCTATCCGTATATCAAAGCCACGATCAGCCAGCGTCCCCTCGGAAACGGCCAGACCGAATACACCATCCATATTGACAACCAGACCCAGAAAGGCTCCACCGAAAACCTCACGCTCGATCTCGATTTCGACACCGACGACGCCGCCTATGTCGCCGACTCGTTCACCATCGACGGAAAGAACACCCACGACTCGTCCGCCAACTCCGCATTTTTTGACGAATCGCTCCTGGGTAGCACCGCGCTTGAAGAGGACGGCTCGACCGTCCTGACCTTCGTCCTGTCCGCCGACGAGACGCCCGCAGAATTCACCGTCACCGCCACGATTTATCCCGACGGAAGCGACGGCGTTCTCCCACCGGTCACCGTCGACATCCTCACCACCATCGGCGCCTGCGGCGACGGCAAACTCTCCTCCGGCGAAGCCTGTGACGACGGAAACTTCGTCGACGGGGACGGATGCTCTTCGACATGCGTCGTCGAAGACGGTTACGCCTGCATCCAAGTCAAAGACGAACAAATCTGCGGCAAAGACAATGACGGTGACGGCCTGCCCAACGATTATGAACACGTCATCCACACCGATCCAAACAACCCGGATACCGACGGAGACGGACTCTCCGACGGCACCGAAGTCCTCGGCCAGAACCCCACCGACCCGCTCAATCCCGACACCGACGGCGACGGACTCTGTGACGGTTCGCTCTCCGTGACCGGAAGCTGCCAAGGCGGAGAGGACAAAAACAACAACGGCCGCGTCGATCCCAGCGAAACCGACCCCAACCAGGCCGATACCGACCATGGCGGCATCGATGACGGCACCGAAGTCGGCCGCGGCACGAATCCCCTCGATCCGTCCGACGACATCCCCGTCGACGTCGACTCCGACGGCGACACCCTCCCCGACTCCCTCGAAGACACCCTCGGTACCGACAAGAATAATCCCGACACCGACGGCGACGGACTCTGCGACGGCACCGTGGTCATCGCCGACTGCGTCGAATCCGAAGGCCACTTCAATACCGATCCCACCAACGCCGACACCGACGGCGACGGCATCTCCGACGGCATCGAGGTTTCCGGACAAAATCCCACCGTCCCCACCAACCCCGACACCGACGGCGACGGACTCTGCGACGGTTCAGGCACCGTCGTGGGCGTCTGCCAAAGCGGCGAGGACAAAAATAACAACGGTCGCGTCGATCCCGGAGAAACCGACCCCAACAAAGCCGATACCGACGATGGCGGCGTCAACGACGGCGACGAGGTCAGACGCGGGACGGATCCCCTCAAGGCGTGTGACGATAACGGAACATGCGACAATGGCGACAACGGCGACAATGGCGACAACGGCGACAATGGCGACAACGGCGACAACGGCGACGGCAATACCGGCCACGCCAGCCCTCACGTCGACGACTGCGCCTGCAGCTCTGTCATGTCCCCGACAAGCCACACCCAGTTCCCCATTCTGGCAACCCTTCTCGGAATCTTCTCCGCATGTCTGCTTGGTCTACGACGACGTTTTAACGTTCGTTCCGTCGTTCCAAAAGACTGATGCTTGAGAACGCATCGTTTTTTTGGTCTCGGGGCGCTGGCGGTTTCCGCCACGCGCCCCGGCGCGGCCTATGGCGGCAATAACCGCCATACGGCCGCGCTTTTTTTGTCTCCGGCGGCTATCTGCGATACGCCGCCGCATCGTCACCCCATGACAGTCGCAACACACACAATCACCTACATTTATTTCCGTCATTTCGCTCAGTTTCATTAAATCACGAAAAGAATTGAAAAATAATCTTCTACTTTTCCAATGAATCTGCCATGAATAAAAGAGAAGCATTCCAAAAATCCCACCACCCCGGAGGTTCACATGGCAAGCGGAAAAGCAAAGGTCACTGCCAGCGCAGGACTCAACGTTCGGACTGGAGCAGGCACAAGTTATTCCAAACTCGGTGCACTCGCTCATGGCACAACCGTATCCTACTCAAACGAGAAAAGCGGATGGCTGCAAATTCAATACAACAACCGCACAGGGTATATCTGCAAGGCTTACACCCAGATAACTCAGGCAGCCACTTCAGGCGGAAACGCGACATCAGGAGGTTCAACCTCGGGCAACACCTCGACGGCCCACACCACACCCATGACCGTGACGGCATCAACCCTCAATGTACGAAAAGGCCCCGGCACATCGTTTGCCGTCGCCGGAACCGTATCCAAAGGCACTCAGGTCAACGCGCTTGGCACGGAATCCAACGGATGGGTCAAAATTTCCTACAAGGGCTCCACCGCATACGTGTCCGGAAAATACGTCAAAGCCTCCGGCTCACAGACCGACTCAAAGCCCCCTACAAATACAGGAACGGACAATTCATCAGCCAAAACGACGACTGTCGTGGTCAATAGCACCCTCAACATACGTTCGGCCGCGAACACGTCGTCATCCATCGTGGGAACGCTCAAAAATGGCGATACCGTCACCTATACGTCTGACCAGAACAACTGGTTGCGCATTACCAGTCCCGCCACAGGTTATATCTGCAAAACGTACACAAAACTCAACCCAAATGCCGATTCATCCGGTGGCGGCACAATCAGCCCGGGCACCATCGGTGCCGGTGGCCTGACCTACCTGTCTACCAAAAGCGTTGCCGCCAGAGACACAGGCCGCAAGACCAAAACCATCGTCGACCTAAAAACCAAAAAACAATTCAACGTTTCATGGGACTCCTCACCAGGGTATCACTCTGACTGCACCCCCATGACAAAATCGGATACCGATGTGTTTAAAAACATCCGCAACCCGAGCGTCTCTGTCGATAACAAATCCTATTGGGGAAATAAAGACAACTGGAGCTGGGATGCACGCC
>CAMCLY010000205.1 GCA_945875805.1 uncultured Myxococcales bacterium
CCCCCCACCCCCCCCCCCCCACCCCCCCCCCCCACTTTAAATGCTAAGGGGCCCCGCGCCTTGGCCGCGCGGCCCTTTCGCATTTCGGGGGGTGTGGGGGGACTTCGTCCCCCCACACTCAAAAAAAAATCACTTTTTAGGCAGAACAAAGCTCAGCACCATCGCGACGACGAAGACGCCGGCGACGGAGCTGTGGGCAAAGATTCCTCCGACGATTGGGGGGAAGGCGTCAAAAATCGAGGCATCGACGAGGGTGGCTCCGATGCCAAGGCAAAACGACAATGCCACGATGATCATGTTGCGATCGCTGAACCCGCAGTCGGCGATCATGTGGATTCCGTTGTAGACGATGGAACCGAACATCATCACGGTGCATCCGCCGAGGACGGCATTGGGCAGGGAGTTAAAAAAGGCGCCGATGGGGGGGAAGAGCGAGGCCACGATGAGGACGAGGGCACCCATGAGTATCGTAAATCGGTTGACGATTTTGGTCATGGCGACGAGTCCGACGTTCTGGCTGAATGAGGTAATTGGGCAACATCCGAAAAGTCCGGCAAAGGCGCTTCCGAAGCCGTCGCATGTCAGGGAACCGCGCACCTCGCGCGGTGTGATGTCGCGTCCGAGACCGCCCGTGCATATTGCCGTCGTATCTCCGATGGTTTCGGCGGCCGAGACGAGAAAGATGATTCCGATGGTGACGATGGCGCCCACGTGAAACGTCGGCATCATGCCGGTGGCAAAAATCGGCATGGGAATGCTCACCAGGCCAAGGTCCGACACCGTCGTTTTGAGCGCGTCAAAATCGATGAGCGTGGTCGTCCCTGTCACGGTCAGGATGAGGGACAGGAGATACCCGACGCCGAGCCCGAACAGCACGTTGAGGTTTTTCCAGACGCCTTTGGCCATCTGTTTGAAGACGAGACAGGCAATGAGCGTCACGGTGCCGACCGTGATGTGGGGCCAGGCGCCAAAATCGGGGGCTCCGGTGCCGCCTCCAAAGGAGTTCATCCCCACGGGCAGAAGCGAAAACCCGATGGTCGTCACCACGCATGCCGACACGATGGGGGCGATATGTTTTTTCCAGTGCTGGGCGGTGAGACCGAGAAGACCTTCCATCAGTCCGCCGACGATGATGGCCCCGACCATGCCGGTGTATCCCCAGTCCGGATTGGAGGCGACGGTCATCAGCGAGGCGACAAACGTAAAGCTCACCCCCATGACGACCGGAAGGCGCGCGCCGATTTTCCATATCGGGTAGAGCTGCACTGTCGTCCCGATGCCGGCACAGAAGATCGCGCATTGAAGGAGGCGCGCGATTTCGGTGGATGAGAAACCGCCCGGCTGGTCATGGACAAACGCCACCCCGCACACGAGCAGGACTGGCACGAGGTTGGAGACGAACATCGCCAGGACGTGTTGGAGTCCGAACGGGATGGCCTTGGCCAGCGGTACCCTGCCGTCGAGACGGTAAATGTTGTCCACGGATACGAGGTCAGCCTTTTTTTCATCGCTCATCGCACATCTCCCTTATGTTTTGCGGGTTAATCCTCGTGCGAGGGTTTCCTCCCTCGCGTTCCAAGGATAGCGCAATACACAGGCGTGGCGTAGGCGAACCGTCTTTTTCACGTTCAAAAAAGAACGGGCCGCGTATCCGCGAAGCGGATAGCGGCCCGGCGCGCCGTATGAAATAGGCGCGCGCCAGAGGGAACGCTCAGTCGAGGGGGCGCATGGTGGGGAAGAGGATGACGTCGCGGATGGACTCGGCGTTGGTGAGGAGCATGACGAGTCGGTCGATGCCGATGCCGCAGCCGGCCGTGGGGGGCAGTCCGTATTCGAGGGCCTGGACGTAGTCGTCGTCCATGGGGTTGGCCTCGTCATCGCCTTCGAGTTTCTTTTTGACCTGGTCGAGGAAGCGCTGGCGCTGATCGAGGGGGTCGTTGAGTTCGTTGAAGGCGTTGCCCAGTTCGACGCCGGAGACGAAGATTTCAAAGCGGTCGACGTAGTTTTTGTCCTGATCATTGCGACGGGCGAGCGGACTGACGCTCGAGGGGTATTCGTAGACAAAGGTGGGCTGGATGAGGGTGTCCTCGACGCGCTGCTCAAAGATTTCCATGAGAAGGTGGCCGTCGGATTTTCGGGCGATGTCGTCGCGGGAGAGGGGCTCTGGGAGACGGGAAACGGCGTCCTCGAGGAAGGCACGGTCGGAGAGGCGGTCTTCGGACACGCCGAGGGCGGAGGCGACGGCCTCCCGGACGCGCAGACGGCGCCACGTGCCGCCCAGCTCGATTTGGTGCCCGTTCCACGGGACGGTCGTCGTCTTGCACACGTCGAGGGCTATCGTCTGGACCATTTTTTCGACGAAATCCATGAGGATCGTGTAGGTGCCGTACGCCATGTAGAACTCCATCGTCGTGAACTCGGGGTTGTGACGGCGGTCGCAGCCTTCGTTGCGATAGCAGCGGTTGAGTTCAAAGACGCGCTCGAATCCGCCGACGACGAGGCGTTTGAGGTGGAGTTCGGGGGCGATGCGCATGTACATGTCGAGGTCGAGGGCATTGTGATGGGTCTTGAACGGACGCGCCGTGGCGCCGCCCGCCTGGACCTGGAGGACGGGCGTCTCGACCTCAAGGAACCCGTGTTCGGCCATGTAGTTGCGCAATTTGGCCGTGATGAGCGAGCGCTTGTAGAAGACGTCGCGCACATCGTCGTTGACGATCAGGTCGAGGTAGCGCTGGCGATACCGGGCTTCGGTGTCGGTCAGGCCGTGGAATTTTTCGGGCAGCGGACGCAGGCTCTTCGTCAACAGCTTGATTGCGCTGACGCGCAACGTCAACTCGCCCGTTTTGGTGATGAAGAGAGTGCCCTCGGCCCCGATGATGTCGCCGATGTCGAATTTTTTGAACCGCGCGTATTCGTCGGCGCCGATGGCGTCGCGTGAGACAAAGAGCTGAATCGTCCCGGTGGCGTCCTTGATGACGGCAAACGAGCATTTGCCCATGTTGCGGACTGCCATGATCCGGCCGGCCAGTTTGCACGCCACCGGATTGGCCTCAAGGTCGGCCTGGGATTCGGACGGATAGCGCGACTGCAAATCCGCCGCATGGGCGTTGGGTTCAAACCCCGTCGCGTAAACCTCAATGCCTTCGGCGCGGAACGCGTTCATCTTTTCAATGCGCCCCTGCATGATGGCGTTGAGACTCTGAATATATTCCTCGTTGCTCGGAGGAAGAAGACTGTTTATATCGTCGGCCATGTGAAATTTCCTTTAAAGAGTTCTGAATGGGTCTGTGCATGAGAAATCCGGATCCGCGTCCAGATCGCATGCGGCACAGAGAATCGTGCCGAAACACAATCGTCCGAATTGAATGAATTTGTATAAATCGGACTGTCGATGCGCAAGGCAAACTATTTTTTATTGTCCCCCGAAACGAGAAGGGTCGGATCCCCCGCGCCATTGGAGAATAGAAGGTATTTTGTGATAAAATCGTCCAGATCCCCGTCGAGTACGCCCGAGGTGTTGGAGGTTTCGTAGTTTGTGCGGTGATCCTTGACCATCTGGTAGGGATGAAGCACATAACTCCGGATCTGGCTTCCGAAATCGATAGCCCGCTTGGTGGCATTGATGGCGTCGAGCTTGGCTTCCTGTTCGCGCAACTGCCGGTCATACAAACGCGCGCGCAAAATCTTCATGGCCATGTCGCGGTTGCTGTGCTGGGAACGTTCGTTTTGACAGCAGACGACGATGCCCGTCGGAATATGCGTCATGCGGATGGCCGACGACGTTTTGTTGACGTGCTGTCCTCCCGCCCCGCTCGACCGGTAGACGTCGACGCGGATGTCGCTTTCGTTGATGTCGACATGCACCGAATCGTCAATTTCGGGATAGACAAACACGCTCGCAAACGACGTGTGCCGCCGCGCATTGGCGTCAAACGGAGAAATGCGTACCAGCCGATGCACCCCGCTTTCGGCCTTGAGAAGCCCGAACGCATATTCGCCCGACACCTCGATGGTCGCACTGTTTATCCCGGCCTCGTCGCCCGGCTGATAGTCGACGACATCCGTCTTGAATCCCTTCCGTTCGCAATACCGTAACAACATCCTGAGGATCATCGACGCCCAGTCGTGGCTCTCGGTGCCGCCCGCCCCCGGATTGATCGACACAATCGCATTGCCACGGTCATTGGGCCCGCTCAGCATCCTGCGCATCTCCAGCCGCCCTATTCCCTTTTCGGCCGTTTCGAGTTCCTCCAAGGCTTCTGCAAGCAACCCTTCCTCGCCTTCCTCCTTGGCCATCTGAATCAACACTTCCGCATCATCCAAACGCCTGAACTCGGCGTCCATCGTCTCGACAATCGTCTGAAACGCCCCCTTTTCCTTCATCAGCCCCTGCGCGCGCTCCGCATCGTCCCAAAACCCCGGTTCATGCGATTCCGCCGTCAGACGCTCGACTTCCTCCCTGGCGTGATCGACGTCAAAGATACCTCCGTAGCTCGTCGTAACGCGATTTGAGGTTGGCCAGCTTTGCATTCAGTTCCGCAATTTCCATCGTTATCATCTCCAATATAAAGTCATGGCATGTCGGGCGAAAAACCCCGCGCGGCTTTACCCGCTTTTGCCCGTGAAATCAATAGATGCGCGCGGGCTATCCGCCAGAGGCGGATACGCCCCGCGCGCGTCGCTATCGGCCCTCCGGGCCGATACGCGACGCTTCTTGTGTCGTGTGGGGGGACCAGTCCCCCCACGCCCCCACGTGCTTTTTGTGGGGGGACCAGTCCCCCCCCCCCCCCCCGTGCGTTTTGTGGGGGGGGCCGGGCCCCCCCCCCCCCCCCAAAG
>CAMCLY010000206.1 GCA_945875805.1 uncultured Myxococcales bacterium
ACGCAACGTCTAACAGTTTGAGACCGTTAAATCAAGATGCTAAACAGGCTCTTAGTGGGCTTTTATTGGTTTGCTTTCGGAGTCGCGTTTTTGTAGTGATCACTTGTGTTTTTAAATTCCTATTTTCTGACAGACGTCTGTTGTCTGACATGATGTGTGTCGAGGAAAAGGGAAGGCGCGGCGTATTCGCCGAGGGCGGATAGCCGCGCGCGCGGGGCGTATCGGGCGGTGGCCCGATAGCCCGCGCCCATCATTCCCAAGAGAGTTCTGCAGGGCGCAAAAAAACGTGCTAGAGTGGGCGCGAAATGGCCTCCGAAGTCGGAGGTGACGAGTCCGTGTGGAGGATAGAGATGAAAAAGCGTGTATTTTTGATGATGATGTCGGCGTTGGCGAGTGTGGGATGTACATTGGAACGCGCGGAGGAGAATGGCGAGGCGTGTGATCTGAATACGAATGCCCATGGGTGGTGCCGTTTTGACCAGTATTGTGCGCGGGATGCGGAATGCGAGCCGACGCAGACGTGCCGTTGCGAGGCGGCGGGAGGGGAGTGTCAGGGTGCCGTGCACAATCACAACGGGTTTGGGTATTGTCTGCCGGAGTATGTGTGTCGAAACGGGGATTGTATAAAAGGCGTTTCGGAGTGTGAGGGTGATGCGGAATGCAATGCGGGGCGGGAAGACAAGACGCTTGCCTGTGTGGCGGGGGCATGTGTTTGCGGGACGCAGCATGAGGTGTGCGGGATAGGGCAGACGTGCTGTCTGAACCGCGAGCTTGATGGATGTGTGGTTTTAGGGGCGCTGAATTTGGCCGGTTGTACGGATTGCAAGGATGGTTATGCAGATTGTGACAAGGAGTCGGACAACGGGTGTGAAACGAATTTAAACACCGACAATGCGCATTGCGGGACGTGCGGGAAAGCGTGTTCTGGTGGGATGAAGTGTATTGACGGTGTGTGTGCGGAAGATTGTCCGCCTGGGCAGATCATGTGTGATGGCATTTGTGTAAATCCGACTACAGATAGAAAGTATTGTGGAGCGACGATCGGGTGTACATCTTATCAATCATGCGAGGATGGGCGTGATTGTATTGATGGCGTGTGTGATGTGCGGTGTACAGGAAATTTCACCAGATGTGTGGATGAACAGACGCTTGGTGGGTATTGTGCCGATCTCATTCAGGATGTTGAAAACTGCGGCGGGTGCGGGCATTCGTGTGCAGAGGCGCTTGGTGTGGAGAGTGTGGCGTGTATGGCGGGAGTGTGCCGTGCGACCGGGTGTCCTTTGGGTCAGCATCTTCAGGGGGGCGAGTGCGTGATGGACAGCGAGACGGCGTGCGGAAGCGGGGCGACGGACTGTACCGCATTGAGTGGTTGGAAAGATGGAGATTGTATCAACGGTCAGTGTGTTGCAAGCGTATGCGACACCAAATACAGTTATCTCGATGCGGGGAAGTGCTTGCCCAACGACAACAGCAACTGCGGGAGCAAGGGAAATGTCTGTGCATCGCCGATGTTTTGTAGCGAAGGTCAGTGCGGGAGTTCGTGTTCGTCCAGTCAGCAGATATGCGACGGTGTTTGTATCGATATAAAGAGTGATTTGCGTCACTGTGGTGGGTGCGGGAAGTTATGTGATGTGTCGAATGGGACTGTGAAGTGTTCTGCGGGGGAATGTATATTGACCGGATGCGACAGTGGCTATCATCCTTATGGTTCGTCATGCGAAGCGGACAGTGAAATGAATTGCGGTTCTCATGGGAATGTGTGTGAGAAACCCAACGCCACGATGGAATGTTATTACGGGACGTGTGTGTTGCGTGGATGTGTTGACAACTATCACGTTTATAACAATGGGTGTGAGGCGGACAGCTCGTCGAATTGCGGGACGCATGGTCAGACGTGTTCGATGGCCAATGGGAGTGGTTCATGTGTGGAGGGTGGGTGTCAGTATTCGTGCAATCCAGGATATCATCTGTACAATGATGTATGCGAAGCGGACAGTACGGCAAACTGCGGGACGCATGGGAATGCGTGTTCATATTCTAATGGCACAGCCGCATGTTCCAACGGCACATGTGCGTTGAGTTCGTGCAACAGCGGGTATCATGTGTACAATAGCACGTGTGAGGCGGACAGTGTTTCAAACTGCGGGACGCATGGGAACGCGTGTTCGTATGCCAATGGCACGGCATTATGTTCCAACGGCACATGCATGTTGAGCAAATGTGACAGCGGGTATCATGTGTACAATAACACGTGTGAGATCCACAGTACGTCGAACTGTGGAAGTCATGGCAAGACGTGCGGTGTGTCGAATGGCACGGGGACGTGCAATACGTCATCGGGAACGTGTACGATTCTATGCGATATTGGTTATCATGTGTATAATGGCGCATGTGAGGTGGACAGTGCGTCGAACTGTGGGGGGCATGGTAATTCATGTGGAACCAAAAAATGTTGTAGCGGGGCGTGTGTGGACACCACTTCTGATAAGGCAAATTGCGGAGCGTGTGGCACAACATGTTCAGGGGCTCTAACATGTATAGACAGTACTTGTTCAAAATTGGTCTTGGTTGAGGAGTGTTCCAGCTCCAGTGATTGTGCAAGCGGACTTAAGTGTTGTCGAGTTTCTGGTGAGAACAAATGCATAAAAAGTGACAGATCGCAGATATGTATGATGGATATGGAGTTATATTAGCGATAGCGTAAGGACATCATTTAAAACCACTCACAAGGGATTGTTCCATACGTCACGACTTTACGACATGTGTTTTGGTCATGGGTGAGGTCGTGTATGGGCGGAGAGAAACAGAGCATGAAACCGATACATGTTTTTTCAGGATCATCCCATCCCGAGCTTGCGCGCGAGGTGTGCGGGCTTCTTGGGGTGGGGTGTGCCAAATCGTCGACGATATCCTTTTCGAACGAAAACCTTCTGGTTCATGTGGAGGAGGATGTTCGCGGCTGTGACACGTTTGTGATTGGGACGGCGTCGTCGCCGTTGCATACGAACATGATGGAGATTTTTATTTTGTGCGACACGTTGCGGGCGTATGGTGCGCGCACGATTACGGCGGTGATTCCTTATTTTCCGTATATCCGTTCGGACAAGCAGGATCGGGCTGGGGTGGTAGTGGTGGCGCGTCTTGTGGCGAGTTTGCTCGAAACGTCCGGGGCGACGTCGGTGTTGCTTCTCGATCTTCATGCGCCCCAGGAGCAGGGATTTTTCAGGATACCGGCGCATGTGTTGACGGCGCGTCATCTTTTGGCCGATCATCTCCGGACGTTTGATCTTTCGGACGCGGTGCTGGTGAGTCCGGATGCGGGTGAGGTCAAGGATTTGGAACCGTTTACGGAGATGCTGAATTTGCCGATGGCGGTGATCGACAAGCGTCGGGTGGACGACACGGAGACGCCGCATTCCCGTGGGATAGTGGGGGATGTCGAAGGACGGACGGCGATTCTGATTGACGACGAGATCGCGTCGGCGGGGACGATGTGTGCGTCGGCGGAGTTTCTTATGTCGCGCGGAGCCCGGCGTGTATGGGCGATGTGCACGCATCCGGTATTTTCTGGGAATGCCATTGAACGATTGCGACGATCTGCGATTGAAAAAATCATCGTGTCCAACTCACTGCCCATTTCCGAATCGAAACGGCTTGACAATCTCACGGTGCTGTCGGTGGCTCCGATTCTTGCCGACGCCATGCGCCATTTCTGGGGTTGAGTTTGGTGGGGAGTCTGTGTTCATTTGATGGTGAAACAGACTCAAATTTAAAAAAAGGCGTCACATATTTCAACGGATGTCATCATTCGCCATGAAAGGGCGGGCATGGGCGCGCCGCAGCAAAGGAGGCAGTCATGGTTTGTGATGAGGTTGGGGCTGAACGCCAAAAGAGGCTTCGCGAGGCGTATGATGCAGCAATGAAGCGGTTGCTGACGGATAAATACATTCTGGCGCATCTGCTCATTGCATGTACGGAGGAATTTTCGGGGTGTGCATTGCTTGACGTCGTCAACGGGAGTTTTGATGGCGATCCCGTGTATGGTGAGATTGGCCTGGATGAGGATACGACGAATCCGTGTTTGGCGGCACAAAGTCTTGGGCAGGAGCATACGACCTCGACGGAGGGGCGTATTGCATACGACACGCGTTTTCTGGTCCGGGTGCCCAAAAGCGATGCGCCCATAGAATTGATCGTGAATGTGGAGGGGCAACGAGATTCATCGTTGCCTTATCCCATTTGCAGACGCGGCTGGTTCTATTGCGCGCGTATGATTTCTGCGCAGAAGGGGAGCGTCTTTGTGCATTCGGAATATGAAAAGATCAAAAAGGTGTATTCGATATGGATTTGCATCGATCCACCGAAGTATGCTCGTGGGACGATTCAAAAGTATTCCATCCATAAAGAGGATTATGTCGGATGTCTGGGCGTTGAAAAAAGCGCATATGATGTTGCCTCGGTGGTCGTCATCAATGTTGGAGAATCATGCAATGCCAATTATAATGGTATATTAAAGATGTTGTCCTTGATCTTCCGGACGGAGGTGCAGATCAAGGAATCGCATGAAATCCTTGTCAACGAATTCGGTTTTCCAAGGAGACATTTCAATCAGGAGGGCGCCATGAAAAGTTGGGCTATGGACCTTGAGATTGCGGCAGAAAAGAAGGGCTTTGAGCAAGGCATTGAGAAAGGCATTGAGAAAGGTATTGAGCAAGGCATTGAGCAAGGTATTGAGCAAGGTATTGAGAAAGGCATTGAGAAAGGCATTGAGAAAGGACTGCTCGATATGACCGGGCGTGTCATGCATGGAAATGGAATCACGCTTGAGCGTGC
>CAMCLY010000207.1 GCA_945875805.1 uncultured Myxococcales bacterium
AGTGGGAAATGCGAAGTGGGAAATGCGAAATGCGAAGTGGGGAGTGGGAAATGCGAAGTGCGAAGTGCGAAGTGCGAAGTGCGAAATGCGAAATGCGAAATGCGAAATGCGAAATGCGAAATGCGAAATGCAAAGTGGGAAATGCGAAGTGGGGAGTGGGAAATGCGAAATGCGAAATGCGAAATGGGGAAAAACACAAAAGCCCACCTCCAAAACCCACAAAAAGGCTTCACGTCCACAATGCCCCAAGACTCACCACCTCATGAATTGCGAAAGGGCCGTGCGGCGATGCCGCGCGGCCCTTTCGCAATTCGGGGGGCGTGGGGGGACTGGTCCCCCCACATAAAAAAAAGGCGGGCGTGGGGGGAGTGGTCCCCTCACACAAAAAAACTCTATCCTTTTAAACACAGCGATCTTAGATTGAGGTGCGCGTCCAAAAGGGCGCGTTTTGACGATTTTATGAGACGTGATCCATTGACGAGGTACGAAGGATGGATAACCACACGAACACAAAACCCTCTGTTGTATTGATTGCATCGCAAATGCCGCAGCAGGAGCTCGGCATTATTGCGCAATTGTTGCAATCGCAAGGGTATAAACAGCAACCTGCGGACAAGCGCAAATCCCCGTTGATCCACTTTGAAACCGAAGACAAGGCGAACGGGGTCATCATCAAATTTTACCAGGACATCGGCGCCTTGCGTCTTGAACTGCGCGGTACGTTGTCCCAAAAGATCGGGGAAGCTCTGTCGCAGTACATGCCGCCGCTGACCTCCGAACTCGTCGAAGAGTATTTTGCGAAATCGAACTCGGACATGGAGCGCCGAATCTATGCCATTCTTCTCGTGCTGACGTATGCGGACGGGACCGAGGCCATGAAAGCCCTCAAGAAGGCGTATATCGACGACGGGAACGACGCGACAAGGGAAGGCATCGTCCAGGGACTGGCCTTTATGGAAACCCCGGATGTCGGGACGGCGCTTGAGACGATTGAACGCGAGTTTTCGGGAAAAGAGATTGCGAACCTGGCACGACGTGCCATGGACGGCCTGAGGGAGCGCGGGATCATCCGCGAATCGTGCGAAACCTTTATCAAGCGAGTGTCTGGATTTATCGACAGCACCCCGCAGAAAGCGCTTGAGGAAATCGAGGCTTACGGCGAGGAACCGGCGTTGCGAGCGATGCGAGCGAAAGCGCTGAGACTGCTGGGGAATGTGTCCGAGGCTGGCCGTTTGCTTGACGCGATTCACGTGGGCGATCCGGACGCGGCCGATGCGTTTTGTGAACGCGCGCTTCTTCGGGAGGCGACGGGACAAGCCGCGCAAGCTCTTGGCGACGCGCAGGCCGCGCTGGTATGCGACGCGCAACACGCCCAGGCCCAGGAAATTTTTGCAAGGCTCAGCCTTGTGCTTTCGCACTCCGGGGCCAGCGAAGAAGACAAAATTGATCGTCTCACCCACGCCCTTGAGTCGCATCCCGACGACGCCAACCTTTTGTGTCAGCGGGCCGAATGTTTTCTGTCCGTGGGCGATCATGACGCCGCGCTGGCCGATCTCCTTGTGGCGCAAAAATCGGCCTCCAACGATCCGCGTCTGCCGCTGATGATGTGTGAAGCCTATCTTGGCAAGCGGTACCTTGGATTTGCGCTTGAGCAGGCGACACGTGCCCAAAAGAATCACATTCCTGCCCAGGAAACGGCGGCCTGGCTCCTCAAACCTCGCGTGTACATGGCCATGGGCGAAACCGAACGGGCGCAATCTGCGTTGCACGAAATCCCCGCCGAACTGCGCGACGCGCCGATCGTGTCGCTGTGTTCCGCGATGGTGGCCGAACAGCTTGGCCGTGCCGACGACGCGCGATCTGTCTATGCCAGCCTTGGCGACGCCCTTCCCTCTCTCCTCAACGCACTGCGCCCCACCCTGCGTGCGCCGCTTTCCATTCTGGCCGAATTTGCGGGGCCGCAGACGGTTTTGCCTCGCCCTCTCCAACCGCTCGATGCCGAACCCGTCGATCCGTTTTTCAAACGCTGCTGTGAGTGCGGCGCCCTGACGATGAAACGGCGCACCCAGTGCCGCGAATGCGGCGGGACACTGTTCTGGTGAGCGCCCGGCCACCGAGATCGCATGGGACAAAAAAAGGCGGCCTTTTGGGCCGCCTCTCACATCTGCCGCCATCTGCGGCCGATATCATTATTAGATAACCATTTAGAACTTAGAACATCGACACAAGGTCAACGTAAAGCGTTTCAACGGCGAGATCGGAAGATCTACACGAAACGGGCACGACGACGCGCCTCTTTCCGACGACGACGCGCAGCTTCTTTCTGCTTGCGTTTGCGGATAATGCTCGGTTTTTCGTAATGACGACGGCGTTTGAGTTCTTTCATGACGCCTTCACGCGCCATGTGGCGCTTGAGCTGATTGATGGCGCGGCCGAGGTTTGAACCTTCGACGGCAACTTGAAGCGGCCCTAAATCACGAGATTTGCTTTCCAAAACCTTTCTCCTTCCGATGATGAGTTCATGCCCGCCAGACAACGGTTTGCTTCTGGACACGGGCCTTCGCATCCCAAAGCCCACCCACGGGCGGGCGGGGTCTACCCGTTTTGGTGCATTTTGTCAACCCAGGATGATCTGTCGATTTGACTCAGTCTGGCGTGTGACGCCTTGTTTTTGGTGGTGTGTGTGTGGGGGGGGGGGGAAGTGTCCCCCCAACGCGTCTATGTGCTCAGGCCTTTGGCCTTGCGCGCATACGCCGCGCCCCCCTCGCGTTTGGCGGCACGTGGGGCTTTGGGTTTGGGCGTCGCGCCGAGAGCCCATCAAAATGGCGCGCGCGTATGGCCGCAGGGCATAGCGCGCGCCGGGAGGCGTATCGTTTCCCTCGCGTGCGAGGGAAACGATAGCCGAGCGCCCGAAAACGCTCGCCGCGCCTCCGATACGTGGTATACCGCGCCGGTGTGGAGGTTTACATTTTACGGGAGGTTTCACGTGCTGACAGGAATGGAAACGTTGTGGAAGAACCGCGACTGGATGAATCGCCTTCGTCACAGCCGCACGGGGGTTTTGTCGCATGCCGCGAGCATCTCGCCTTCTGGCGAACATCTCGTGTTTGCGCTGAGGCGAGAAGGGGTGGCGACCACGAGGCTTTTTGCGCCCGAGCACGGGCTTTGGGGGGCCGCGCAGGACATGGAGGGGGTCGAACATCAGTTTGACGAAATCGTGCAAAGCGAGGTGACCAGTCTGTACGGGCACGACGTGGATTCGCTGAAGCCGCGCGAGGCAATGCTGTCCGGTTTGGATGCCGTGGTGATCGACGTTCAGGATGTGGGGGCGCGGTACTACACGTTTGCCTACACGGCGCTGTTTTTGGCGCAGGCGGCGCTGGAGCGAGGGATTGATGTGTATGTCATTGACCGTCCCAACCCGGTGAACGGCACGACGCTGGAGGGCAATCTGATCGACAGGGGTTTTGAGTCGTTTGTGGGGGTGCGTTCGGGGATGACGCGTCACGGCATGACGCTGTGCGAACTTCTTCGGATGTGGTGTGTGCAGGACGGGACGCCCAATCTGGAAAGTCTGCATCTGTGCTGGATGGAGGGGTATGATCGGCGTTCATATTTTGACGAAACGGGTGTGCTTTGGACGATGCCGTCTCCCAACATGCCCACTCTGGAGACGGCGGTGGTCTATCCTGGGATGTGTCTGCTGGAAGGGACGAATCTGTCGGAGGGTCGCGGGACGACGCGGCCGTTTGAGATTTTTGGGGCGCCCTGGGTGGATGCGAACGCGGCGCATCGCGGGGTTGAGGCGCTGTGTCTGCCTGGGGTGGTGTTCCGTCCGGTCGATTTCAAACCGATGTTTCAGAAGCACGCGGGTCAGGTTTGCCACGGTCTTCAGATGTATGTGACGGATCGTCGGCGATTCCGGAGCGTGCTGACGGGGATAGCGGTGTTGTCGGTGATGTCGGCGCTTCACGCGGAGTTTTCGTGGCGCAGTGAGACGTATGAGTTTGTGCGCGACATTCTCGCGATTGATTTGTTGTTTGGGAATGACACGGTCCGCAAGCAGATCGAGGGGCAGGAGAATCCGTACCGCATCGTCGAGGGTTTTGATGCGCAGACCGAGTCATGGCGCGGTCTTCGCCGCGAATTTCTTTATTATGGCGAGGGGGAGTAAAAAATTGCGCATGGCTTGACAAAAAGATCTTGACGCGAGGAAAAGATTTACTTAAAAGCCCGCCTCGCGCGAACGCTTGTCGGGCGTTGGCTCGGGGCATATAGCTCAGCGGGAGAGCATCGGCCTTACAAGCCGAGGGTCGCAGGTTCAAACCCTGCTGTGCCCATGGTTCTTTAACAATTTGCGAGAACATCCCAATTTGGGGCGGTAGTTGAGTTGGTTACAACAACGGCCTGTCACGCCGTAGGTCACGGGTTCGAGTCCCGTCCGCCTCGTTAGGAAAGCGAAGCCCATTTTGGGGCGGTAGTTGAGTTGGTTACAACAACGGCCTGTCACGCCGTAGGTCACGGGTTCGAGTCCCGTCCGCCTCGTTAGGAAAGCGAAGCCCATTTTGGGGCGGTAGTTGAGTTGGTTACAACAACGGCCTGTCACGCCGTAGGTCACGGGTTCGAGTCCCGTCCGCCTCGTTTAAGACCTCACCCTCTAGTCCCCTCTCCCTCAATGGCGAGGGGGATGTGAGGTTCTTCTCGAACGGTAAAGATGGAATGCTTCGGCATTCCTTTTTTTTTGACCTTACCCTCTTTGACCTCACCCCCGGCCCCTCTCCCATTGGGAGAGGGGAGCATGCTTCATAAAAAA
>CAMCLY010000208.1 GCA_945875805.1 uncultured Myxococcales bacterium
TAGCCATGTGCCCTTTTCGCATTTCGGGGGGCGTGGGGGGACTGGTCCCCCCACACACCACACGCAAAAAAACTAAAATTGATACTCGAAGCCGACGCGAGCGCCGAAGGGGTATTTGAAAATCAGGCTGTCGCGGGGATATACCGTGGCATCGATGAACGATTCTACGTTGATGGCAAATGGCGGAATGACGATCGAAAAACCGGCACTAAACGCGAGGTTGATGGCAAAAACGCCTCGATAGGCGCGGACATCACCGGGGAGGCACTCGCGATCGTCGAGACCGAAGGTTTTGCATTCGCGTGACGTCACGATGCTGTAAGGCGAAGTAAAGCTCAGATCGAGCCCAAACGCAAAGAAGGGTCTGAACCAGCGCCATGTATAATTGATCCCAAAGAGGATGGGAAAACGGTACACTTCAAAGACATCGTTTAATGTATGTGCACTGTCTTGGAGGGTTGCGGCAAAATCGAACTCCGCGCGAAGAAAAAAGTAGGTCGAAAAATGCCAAGAAAATGTGATGTATGCACCAAAACCGTTGGGAATGTGGGATGTGGGTGTGTTGATAAACGCGTGGTACAAAAAACCGAACTGAATGCCAAACGGTGGCTGTGCATCCACGGGGGGGGGAGGAATTTCGATGCAGGCAAAAAACTCGTCGAGCGTTCGGGTGACTTCGTCCAACACCTTGTCATGGGAGGAGTGTTCCGCATTTAAGAAGGGCAGTGGGATCTGGTGGTACTCGATGTTTTGATCTTTGGCGCGATACAGATCGAGTTCGAGGGTCAACAGGGCCTCGCGGTTCTGGACGATGCGGACAAAGATGAGAATATCGGCGGACAATTTATGGGACAGGGCTGCCGCAATATGTGCCGGTGTGCGACGCACATCGGGATCCGATAAAAAAGATTCCAGGGCCTCGTCATAGAGGCGTACGCGTTCCGGAGCCTGACGTCCTTCGAGCATGGTGAGGTATGGGGCCAGGCGAATGAGTTCGACAAACGCATTCCGGGCAGAATCGAGCATCTGAGGAGAAATCGTTTCATTGCGATCCAAGGCATCCTGGTATGCCGCTATCGTCGCATAGGCCAACATCTGGTGGGCGCGTGCGACAGATTTTGGCTGATAAAATTGCGTCAACGATGCCTCATAATTGGGAATGACGCGATGCAACATGGTAATCGCAGAGGCATAGTTCAAATTTATCATGTAATTTTGAACAAATCCCATGTCGGATTCGGCCTGAGTGAACGCGTCGACGTCTTTGAGGGGGGCCGTGAGGTATGCTTTTTCGATCTCTTCTGCCGAGAGCACCGAAAAATAAGGCAGGCTCTGCGTGTGATCGATCAGTGAGCGTTTGAGATGCAACACATCCAAATCGGTATTGAGTGGAACATCCTTATACACATAGATCGGTATGGCATGAGGAAAGAACGCCACGCGCTGGATTTGCGCGGGGTCTGGGGTGATTTCGGGCAAAGTGTCGGCATATCCGGACTGTCCACCGATAGAGGAGAACAGGAGGGCAATCACAGCACACAGCCATCTCCAGCAAGCCTTTTTTGTCTGTGTCGCAAACCTGACTGGGAGGCCAGGTGCCGGGAGGGAAAAGCGATTTTTCCCCCTCCCCTGGGGAGAGGGGGTGAGGGGGTGAGGGAGAGGGGGGCGCGGCGTATGCGCGCAAGGCCGAAGGCCTGAGCACATAGCCGCGTTGGGGGGACACTTCCCCCGCCAAACGCCGCAAAATAGCATGTTTTCGGATACGCAACGCATGCGCCAGTCCTCCGCCTTAATAGAGGAGCACGGGCAACAATCCCGTACAGAGGGGAAGCGAACGCGTATCGTCGTCGCGTTTTTCAAAGAGGCAACCGCCCTCGATGGTTCGGAGCGTGAAAGCGGAGGAGGAGGGCTGGAGTTTTGTAGGAATGCGCCAGACACTGTCCTGTGATGTGGGATAATCGGACTCGCTGCAGGCGGTCCAACCGTTCAGGGGGCCGAAATCGGATTCCGAAATGACGGGATCGTCAAAGCGCGTGTCGGGCGAGATGTCCTCGGGAAGCGAACCATAGAATACGGGCTGGGTCTGCTCGTGGCGAAACAGGAGGGCGCCGCTATCGATCATGGCATAGATGGGATCGGTCGAGTGATCCCAGCTTCCATTGAGATCGACATCGTCATACACAATGGCCGTGGCTAAAAATAAGCTGTTGCGCCACTGGTTGGAGGTATTGGGATTGTCGCGCAGACTTATCGTTCTGATCTGTCCTTTGAAGTCGCAATCCTGGAGAGTGGCCGACACGATTTCGGAGAGTTCGGGAAGAGAAGAGAGCGATTGTTTAGTGATGGGGGGGGATCCCACGATGCCAAGACGGAGATTGGGACATGTGCGAGGCGCGGAACACTTTGTTTCGAGGAGACGTTCGTCGATGGTAAAATCGATATCGGTATTTTTATAGTAATAAATACATTCCAGAGAACGTTGGGAAGATTCGGGCATGACATCAAATATCATTTGGCTGTAGCCCCAAGGGGTCGCGAAATAGGCCACATCCTGGGGCAGGAGGTAATCGGTCTTTGGTGTGGCGAGATCCGTCGAATCCATTTTCATGCGAGACAATGATCCGTACAATGTCTTTTCACCCAGTTCAAGAGAGATGACCCAACGCCGTTGCTCGCGATCTTTAAATATGACGTGTGCCGTATGATCGCGCACATATCCAAGTTCTATGCGTGCGCAATAATAGTTTTTGACGGCGTATTCCATAAATGTAGGAACTTGTTCAAACGCATCTATGCTGGGCATGTCGAACGTTTCAAACACGCCGCCAATTTCGTTGTCAAACTGGCGCAAATGGAGACGGAAAAAACGATACGAATCCAAACCTGGATCCTCTACTGCCCCCCAAAATAAACGCCCAGACCCTCTGGCTTCCTCAAAGCTGCCGTTGAAATCACGATTGAAATTGCACGCACTGCACATCCACAGTACGAGCGTGATAAAAGTCCATAAGCGCAACGCCATATCCGGTTCCTCTTATGCTCAGTCAAACGACAGCACGCGTTCCATCCCGTGAATTTCGGCGAGTTTATCGACACGAGAAAGGACATGGGCTCGCTGTTTCCAGAACTGATCGAAACTTCGTCGTTCGGCCTCGCTGGGGTTTGGAAACAACATATAAAGGGTTTCGTCTTTGTCCAAGCGGCGCAGGGCCTCGATGAAGTGCGCGCTGAAGCGCTCAACCGCCATAAAACGTTCGAGCACCTTGTCGTTGGCATACGACGGAAAACTCGCGCCATTATCGATCGACACGATATGATCGTCTTTATACTGACAGTTGACTCCCCACCAGTCCTTGACTCCGGAAAAACGATCCCAGTTTCCGATGAGATAATCGAACGTGAGAATTTGAGAAACCTGCGTGGCCAGGAATCGGGCGTCGGCGCGTGGGGACTGCTGAATCAGTTCGGCGTAGATCTTTTCGGTATGTTTGGGGCGGCGCAAGGGGGCAATGGCGGTCTTAAACTCGGGAAATGTCTCGATGAACGCATTTTGGCTCAGCCATGGCTGCCACATCGACGTCATTTCAATCGGAAATCGCGTAAAATCGGGCACCCAGTCTTTGAGGGTTCCATAGACATAGGGGCGGCCGTCTTCGGCCGTCCAGATCATGTCGACGAGTTCTTTGCGATAGCTCTCGCGTTTGCGGGATTTGGACTTGTTATAGAGCGTATGAAACACGCTCTTTTCGATTTTGACGGGACGATTCCAGGGAATTTTAAAGTCGCATTCCAACAGGACACACAGGCGCCATGCGGCGATTTCGGCGCGATAGTTGGACTGGCGGCGCGTCTGGAAGGGCTTGAACGCGCCGATCCTCTGACCGTCTTTCTGAAATACAAACGTCAACGTCGATCCTCCGCCAAGCGGCGAAATCACATCGCAACGCTCGGGGGTAATCGTCTGAGTGGGGGGCAGAAACACCGGGTCGGCCTCAAAGGCACGAACGCGCAATGCGCGCCATTCCTGACCGTCCTCATCGCCCAGAAAATACCCGGGGGGAACCGCTCTCAACGCGGCGCGCGCGGAGACAAAATCGCCCGCATCGATCATCGACTGAATGCGAAGTGCCGCAAAATGCGCGTTATCGGGAAACATCTCCGTCCCCATGGCGAGGAGAACCCCATCCGGTTCGGCCTTGAGTCTCGCGGCGATCCACGCTTCCACCCAGGCGGAATTGGCCACAACGTCCGACACCGTTTCGCGCGCCGCGTTCACGGCCTGTCTCACCTCGTCCGGTGCAAGTTCCTTTGCTCCAAATATCGACACCGCCGGCGTCGACGGCGCACCGTCCATATCTTCCCAAAACGTCGGGATGATGTGCATCTTCATGAGCATCCAGACGATCCCCGCACAAAGCAACACTATGACGACGATCCACCCGATCCCGGATGCACGCTGATTTTCGGTGGCCACCACCGCAAAATCCTCGACGATCGGTTTTTTCTTGCGACGGGGTCTTGTCCATTCATCCGGAAGCGGATGTTCCTTGAGATTGATGGGGATCGTCTCGCGACTGTCCAGATCGGTATCATGCGCATGGGCTGTCGGCAAAACCTGGGGGGATGCCTGAGAAGGACGCACCTCGCGCCCCTCCGCCCCGGGCCTGGGCGAATCCTGCCGCGACGTCAAATCCTCGCCCTCCGCCCCGGGCCTGGGCGAATCCTGCCGCGACGTCAAATCCTCGCCCTCCGCCCCGGGCCTGGGCGAATCCTGCCGCGACGTCAAATCCTCGCCCTCC
>CAMCLY010000209.1 GCA_945875805.1 uncultured Myxococcales bacterium
CCCCCCCCCCCCCCCCCCCCCCCCCCCCCCCCCCCCCCCCCCCCCCCCCCCACGCGAGAGACGGGACAGGAGAACGTATGCGAGACTGGAAGGTATCGGCCCTGGTGGGTTTGTGTGTGTGGAGTTTGTGCGGGGCGGTGTCGTGTTCGTCGTCATCGGGCCGGTTGGATTCGTCTGGTGGTGAGGGCGGAGTGCCGGTGAAGGCGCCGGTGGCTGAGGAGGCGCAAGCCCAGGTGGCGGAGGTGGATCCGTCGTCGATGGCGCGTCTTTTGGTGCCCGAAAAGCTGGACGAAACGGCGCCGGCGGAGTTCCGAGTCAAGATGTCGACGACGAAGGGCGACATTGTGTTTGAGATACGTCGGGACTGGGCGCCGCGGGGTGTGGATCGTTTTTACAATCTGGTTCGTGCGGGATTTTTCAGTGATATTGCGTTTTTCCGGATGGTGAAGGGGTTTGTCGTCCAGTTTGGGATTCATGGGACGCCTGTGGTGAGCGGGGTTTGGCGCGAGGCGTCGATATTGGATGATGCCGTGGTGGAGTCGAACCGGGCCGGGACGCTGACCTTTGCGACGGCGGGTCCGGACACGCGCACGACGCAGTTGTTCATCAATCTTGCGGACAATGTGCGTCTGGATTCGATGGGTTTTGCGCCGATAGGCCGTGTGGTGTCCGGGATGGAGGTCATTTCGTCGCTGAACTTCGGTTATGGCGAGCGTCCCAACCAGGGCCGTATTCAAAAAGAGGGCAATGCGTATCTCAGGGCGAGTTTTCCGGAGTTGGATTACATAAAGTCTGTGACGGTGATGGAATAAACGATTGTCAGTCGGGGCGGTGTGTCTACGGTGGGGCTGTTGGTCGTTTGGTGGATTCACCGCCCCAGTTTGGGCTGAAAGTTTGGAGTAAAGATGGATTCTCAAGATGGAAAAAAGAAGGGAAAGGGGGCGTTGTCAGCGGGTCGCAGGGACAGCCTTTCCGAAGTGACGGATACCGAAGCGACGGGAAGTTCCGATGTAGAGGTGTATGATCTTCCGTTTACGATGACGCGGGAATTTGTGCTGTTTCCGACGGGAATCATCGTGATCAAGACGGAGGATTTCCTCACATCGAAGGCGGTACTCACGGCATCTCGCCATGACAATCGTCTTTTTGTGTATTCGACGACGGATGTGCCTAAGAAGAATGCGGAAGGCAAATACGTCGTGGAAGACAAGGATTTTGGGGATGAGACGGGCAACTCGATGGGTGGGCTTATTGGTGCGATATGTACCGAGGCTGAGATATTGAAGGTTTCGCGGCTTTCGGGTGAGGAACGCGGGGTGATGGCGACGCTTCGAGGGATACGCCGGATGAAGATCGTGATGCCGCGTCTTTGCCGCAACGGGGCGCTGTCAGCCCGGGCCTGTACAGTGGATGAGATTCCGCTTGCGGTGTTGGGTGAGGACGTTTACCGGGATCAGTCTTTGTTGCGTGCAGTTCGCAATGCGGCGCGTGGGTTTATCGAGTCACAGGTGAGCAATCAGAATCTCAAGGATATACTCAAGCTCATCGAACAGTCCCGGGATCCCGGTGCGCTGGCCGATTTTCTTGGCGGGCATCTCGACATGCCGTCTTCGATACGTGAGAAGCTCATTCAGACGCTGTCCGTGCGAGATCGTCTCAAGATTCTCCTGGATGTGTTTACGAGTCAGAGTGAGGCGTCGGTGGCTTATAAAGAGGCCGCGCAGAAGGTGCGCACTGACATCGACCGGCAGCAGCGCGATTATTTTATTCGCCAGCACATCAAGGCGTTGCGCGAGCAGATCGAGGACAAGGAAGGGGATGCGACGGGTGAGGATGCCGAATTTGCCAAGCAGGTTCGCGAGCTTGAAGCGCCAGAGGAAGTGAAAACGTATGTGGAAAAGCAGTGGAAACGGCTGTCTTTTCTGCCGCAGGCGAGTGCCGAGTATTCGGTGGCGCGTGCACACATTGAAGTCATTCTGGACATTCCGTGGATG
This sequence comes from uncultured Myxococcales bacterium, assembly GCA_945875805.1. Lineage (GTDB taxonomy): Bacteria > Myxococcota_A > Bradymonadia > UBA4248 > UBA4248 > UBA4248. The sequence goes on from CAMCLY010000209.1 coordinate 1,995, forward strand.
AAGAAGACGACAGATCGTCTGGATCTCGCGGAGGCGCGTCGCATTCTTGACGAGGATCATTTTGGCCTTGAGGAAGTCAAGGAACGCATTGTGGAGTATCTTTCGGTGCTTGCGCTTCGCAAGGACATGAAGTCTCCGATTTTGTGCCTTTACGGCCCTCCCGGGGTGGGGAAGACGAGCATTGGCAAGAGTGTGGCGCGTGCGCTTGGTCGCAGGTTTGAGCGCATCAGTCTTGGGGGGATCCACGATGAGTGTGAAATCCGTGGTCATCGTCGCACGTACGTGGCCGCGATGCCTGGTCGTATCACGCAGGCCTTGCGCCGCGCCAAGACGATGAACCCCGTGATTCTGCTTGACGAAATCGACAAGCTGACGGTGAGCAACCACGGGGATCCTTCAAGCGCGCTTCTTGAGGTGCTCGATCCCGAGCAGCACAATGCGTTTGTCGACAGCTATGTGGAAACGCCCATCGATCTTTCGGATGTCCTGTTTATGACGACGGCCAACAGTCTTGAGACGATATCCGGGCCGTTGCGCGATCGCATGGAAATCATCGAGTTGCCGAGTTACACGCAGATCGACAAGCGTACCATTGTGAACGATTTTCTCCTTCCCAAACTTCTCGAACGTCACGGTTTGAACAAAAGTCATCTCTCGCTCAATCAGGACGCGCTGGATGATATTATTTCGCTGTACACGCGAGAGGCCGGGGTTCGTCAGCTTGAGCAGCGCCTTTCGGCCTTGTGTCGCAAGGTGGCGGTGCACGTCGTTGAGAGCCAGCAGGTGGGGAAGAAACGCGCCCATGTGACGGTGACGCGCAAGAAGCTGCCGTCGCTGCTTGGCAAACCGCGTTATGATTTCGACGTGATAGAGCCTGATCGCCTTCCCGGCATTTCGACGGGGCTTGCGTGGACGCCGGTGGGCGGCGACATTCTGTTCATCGAGACGACGTCGATGCCTGGCAAGGGCAATCTCGTGATTACGGGCAAACTTGGCGATGTCATGCAGGAAAGCGTCCGTGCGGCGATGACGCTGATTCGAGCGCGTGCGCCCCAGCTTGGGCTTGATCTGGATGTGTCCCAGATTGACGTGCATGTTCACGTGCCGGCCGGAGCCACCCCCAAGGATGGTCCCTCTGCCGGTGCCGCCATTTTCACGGCCATTCTCAGCCTGTTCAAAAACATTCCCGTGCCTGCGGAACTCGCCATGACCGGCGAAATTTCCCTTCGCGGCAACATCCTCCCGGTCGGCGGCATTCGCGAAAAAGTCCTTGCGGCGCATCGTTCGGGCATCCGTACCGTGATTCTTCCGTTCAAGAACGAAAAGGATCTCGACGAGATCCCCGAGGTAGTCCGGAGTGAAATGAAGTTCCATCTCGTGAAAACGATCGACGAGGTGATTGGTCTCGTGTTCGGTTAGGAAACTGCCGACATCGGTTTTGTCTGGGTGGGGGAGGCCTCCCCCTACGCGGCTATCTCGCCAAGGGGGACAAGCCCCCTTGGCTTCAATACGCCGCTACCCCCTCTTTTGTATCACTCGCACCCCATGCCCGTCTGTGCCCTCCCCGGCAGGGCGTTTTGGTTGTGACGGGGCGATGTTCTGGTGGAATCGATGTCTGAGTGCCGGTGCGTATCCATAGTGCGAAAGGCGGGCAAATCTGTTAATAGTGCGCGTTTCCGGGGGGAAATTTCATTTTGTGGGGGAACTCTGGTTGGGTGTGTGCCGCACGGGGTGCGGCGTCAGCCTCCATGGTGGAGTACAATGCATGGCGCGAACTGAGATAGAGTTTCCGAGCTTGCCGTGTGCGCGACTTCTTTTTGGAACGCGAGAGGGCAATCTCCGTTACCTGGAGAGCGAGCTGGGAATAGAGATCAGGACTGATGGGAACAGGGTTCGGATTGTGGGAGAGACGCCGTCGTCGGAACTGGCTCAGGAAGTTCTTGTGACGCTGTATGAGACGGCGAAAACGCAACGCGAAGTGACGGCGTCGGAGTTTTCGCAGCAGATCGCCGCGTTGCGCGGCGGTGGGAGTACGGGCGATCCGGGATTTGTGTGTATGACCGGAGATCGCCGCATGATCCGCGCCAAGACCGAACGTCAGAAGATGTATGTCGAGGCGATACGTGACAATGACATTGTGTTTGGGGTGGGGCCTGCGGGGACAGGCAAGACGTATCTTGCGATGGCGCTTGCGGTCGATGCGCTGTTGCGCAAGCGTGTGAAACGCATCGTGCTCGTGCGTCCGGCGGTCGAGGCTGGGGAGCGTTTGGGATTTTTGCCTGGGGACATGGCCGAAAAGGTCAACCCGTATTTGAGGCCGCTTTTTGACGCGCTTTATGACATGGTCGATGTCGAGCGTGCCCAGCACTGGATTGCCCAGGGTTCGATAGAGATTGCGCCGTTGGCCTTTATGCGTGGCCGGACGCTCAATGGGGCGTTTATCATTCTGGATGAGGCGCAGAACTCGACCCGGGAGCAGATGAAGATGTTTCTGACGCGGCTTGGGTTTGGGTCCAAGGCCGTGGTGACGGGCGATCTGACGCAGACGGATTTGGCGTCGAACCAGAAGTCCGGGCTTGAGCAGGCGACGAGGATTTTGGATGGGGTGGAGGGGATTCGCGTCGTCCGTCTGACTGAGCGCGACATCGTGCGTCATCCTCTCGTCCAGAAAATCGTGATGGCATACGAGCAGTGCCGGGAACCCGGGAACCCTGGCTAACGGGAGATTGGGACGGGAAGGTGGAACCGGCGCGAGGCG
>CAMCLY010000210.1 GCA_945875805.1 uncultured Myxococcales bacterium
GCCGCGCGGCCCTTTCGCATTTCGGGGGGTGTGGGGGGACTTCGTCCCCCCACAAAAAAAACTCGAAGGGTCGTGTGGGGGGACTTCGTCCCCCCACACCAAAAAAAGAACTTTGCGTTGTCTGAGGTTCTGTGACAAACACAGCCTGCGTCGGAGGGGCAGAGCGGAGTCTTGATGTTTTGCAGAAGGGAGAGTTTATGGCGCGTAGCATCAGTCAGCCTTTGATTTGGATCGATTGTGAGATGACAGGGCTTGACACGAAGGTCGATCGGATTTTGGAAATTGCGACACTGGTCACGGATTCGGATTTGAACATCGTCGCCGAAGGCCCTGAAATTGCCGTCAGGCGTCCCAAGGCCATGCTGGATGCCATGAATGACTGGAACACTCGCCATCACACCCAATCCGGTCTCGTCGATCGGGTGCTTTCTTCTGAGATCGACATCGACCAGGCCGATCGCATGACGCGTGAGTTTATTGCGGAGTATGCGGCCGAACATGCGGCGCCGTTATGCGGAAATTCCGTCTGGCAGGACCGGCGTTTTATCGATATGGAAATGCCCCTGACCTCGCGTTATCTCCATTATAGAAACGTCGATGTGTCGTCGTTTAAAGAAATGGCCAGACGTTGGTACCCGAACCTTGAACCGTATAAAAAAGCCAACCACCACAGGGCTCTTGACGACATCCGCGAGTCGATCGAAGAGCTGAGGTATTACCGTCGTTTGATCTTCAAACCGCAGTTGGATGCCTGAGCCTGAGTGCGGACGGAAGAGGGGGGCGCGGCGTATGCGCGCAAGGCCGAAGGCCTGAGCACATAGACGCGCGGGGGGAGGCTTCCCCCCGCCCAAGAACACCCCTTTCTGCCTGCATGAATATGGGGAATGCAAAGAAACAAAAGGATTGCGGATAAGGAAACAAACAGAGAATTTTGCTCGTTTGAGCGGTCGGGCGTATGAGCCCTTTTGCGGCAATGAAGCCGGTTTGAGCGTGGGAGAAAAGGATGGAAGAATATTCGAGTGAGCAGGTTGCAAGAGCGATAGTTCAGGCCGCGATTGACAAAAAAGCGGTGGAGCCCGTCATCATTGACGTGCGCGGAATGTGCGACTATGCGGATTATATCGTCGTGTGTTCGGGACGCAGCGATCGCCATGTGGACGGGATTGCCACGGGCATTGACAACGCGGTCGTCGACATGCGGCAGTGCATCAGCAACGAGGGGTTGCAGAACGGCCAGTGGGGACTGCTCGATTATGCGGACGTCATTGTCCACGTATTTAACGGGCACAAGCGCGTGGAATACAACATCGAGGGTCTCTGGAAAGACGCGCCTCGCCTGAAGGTTGAGATTCCGCCGGAATTGCGTCTGACGGACGAGATTTACGACGAGCCTGGATTTTAGCGATGGGTGCCGCACTCTATGCCATTGGCAGGATGCGGTTTGCGCCTTACCGCGCCGCCGCCGATGAGTATCTGGGCCGCATCCGCCATTATCTGCCGTTCCAGGAGGTCGAGTTCAAATCAGACCCTTCGTCAAAGCTGTCGGCGGTTCAGATTCAGCAAAAGGAGTCGGCGCAAATCCTCGGGGCCATTGCTCCCTCGACGTATCTGTGTGTCCTTGACGAACGCGGAAAGCTGTTTTCGAGCGTCGAATTCGCGAAACATCTGGGGAAACTCCAAAGCCAGGCCCTGGACATGGCCTTTGCCATCGGCGGGGCTTATGGGCATCACGAGACGCTCAGGCAGCGCGCCAGCCTCGTGTTTGCCCTGTCTCCGCTGACGTTTCCGCATGAACTGGCGAGGGTGCTCGTGTATGAACAGATTTATCGCGCCATGACGATTTTAAAGAACGAGCCTTACCACAAGTAAACCGGAGGTACGGGTATGTTCGAAACTCTTGAGGCTCTCAAGCATCTTCTATGGCCCACGCGATGTGCCGCCTGTGATGTCCTGCTCGACGATCCCTCCAAACTCATCTGCGACCGGTGCCACCTGGCCATTTCGCCTGCCGCCCCCGTGCCCGCCCCGCCCGCCCCCCTGACTTCGGCATGGGCCCTTTTTTACTACGAGGGCGCCGTCTCAAACCTCATCGCCCGATGGAAATATCACGAGGATTTTGCCGCCCAGAAAGCGCTTTTCTCCCTCATCCCCGAGCGCATTGAGGCGCTCAAAGCGTTTGTCCCGGCCAACGCCTGCATGATCCCCGTCCCGCCCCATCCCCATCGCCTTCGAGAACGCGGCTATGATCCCGTCTGGTCTTTTGCCTCGCGCCTTCATCGAATCCTCGTCCAGCATGCGCTGGAAATCCCGTTCGTCGAAGACCGGCTCGTCCGGACGCGGCACACCGCTCACCAGGCAAAGCTCTCGCGCGAGGAACGCCTGCAAAATCTCGACGGCGCGTTCGCCGTTCAGGGCACCCTCGAGTCGCCTTGCATCCTTCTCATCGACGACGTGTACACGACCGGATCGACCTCGGTGGCGTGCGCGCAAACCCTTATGGCCAGTGGCGCGCAGCGCGTCGACGTCCTTACCCTGGCCCAAACGGTGGAATCATGACATCTCCCTTTTGGAAAGACGGCCTCCAGTTTGCCTGCCAGCGTTGCGGCCAATGCTGCTGCGGCGAGCCCGGCATCGTCTATTTCTCCCCCTCCGAATTTGACGCCCTGTGCGCGTTTCTCAAAAAATCCAAAAATCTCGACCGGCAAACCGTCATTTCCGAATACATGTGGCGTTGTCGCGACTCCTATACTGCGCGCGACGATTTCCCCGACGGGCACTGCATTTTTTTTGACCACGGATGCACCGTCTATGACGTCCGCCCTTCCCAGTGTCGCGATTTTCCTTTCTGGCGACAAAATCTGACGTCCCGGGAAGCCTGGGACGAAGCGGCCCGGCGATGTCCTGGCATGAACTCCGGAAAACATTGGTCCTTTGAAGAAATCTGTGCCGTGGCCGACAAAGCGCGCCTTTAAAGAACTGCGCGTGCATTTTTTTGTCTGGTAGGGGGAAGTCTCCCCCTGCGCGTCTATGTGCTCAGGCCTTCGGCCTTGCGCGCATACGCCGCTACCCCCTCCGCCAATACACGATGTTGAGGGGGCTTGACTTCGGGTCTGTCTCTACATTCTGCCGGAACTCCAGGTGTCCAATTTTCAGCTCTCTTCCAAGACTCCATAATGCGTCGATGACAACGAAGGGTTCACATTCTGGCGCAAGACGCGCGAAACGATGGATTCTGGCGTTCGTCGGAACCGCCGTTTTTCACGGGGCAGTCCTCTTTATTTTGGCATGGACGCTTCGCCCGGATCCCCTCGTGCGCGTCATCTCGGTCGTGCCTCCGTATGATCAGACTGTCGAGCTGTTTCCGGCCCAGGCCATCGCCCCCGTCGTGTTTCTTTCAGCCGGTTCGCACGATCCCACCCCGGAGGCGGCAGCGCTCTATCGCGTCGAGCCCTCGGGGGAGAGAGTCCTCCTCAGTCGTGCACACCGACATCCCGAAAAATCGTCTGCGCTCCAGTTCGACCCCGTCGACACGGATGGCGCGTACGAAATTGTCGTCGAAGAATCCGTCGTCAGTGCGCCATTTGCGTTTGACGGTGAGCCGGATTCCCTGCCATCCGGCGACGGAAATCCAGGCGGGCGCTTTGTTTCCGCCTTTAGCGTCGTGCACAAGTCCCACGAGGTCATGACCGCCTCACTCTATGACCCGGACAAACCCATGGCCAACGAAGAGCCCGCCCAAAAATCCGTCGAGTCCTCTGCGCCACAGACGGTTCAGCCTCCCACGCCCCCCAAACCGCCGCGAAAATCCACCAAACGGCCCCCCAAATCGTCCCCAGAAACGCCAAAATCCCCGATCGTGCAAGAAAATGTTTCGCCCGTGCCGGCACTTCCGACCGACAACACCGCGCCTGCGCCACTCACCCCTCAAAGCCTCCGCGTGTCGCCCCTAAACCTCGCCCCATCCCTGCTTGCCCAGTCTGCCGACACCGCTCGTCAAATCTTTGAAGAACGCGACACCAACACCTTTGTACAAGCCGCCAATCTGGCCAAAAAACGCCACGACGCCGCGTACAATGCCGACGGCCCTGTCATCGGGCCTGGGCAGGAAGGCAACTCCCTTTCTCATCAAAAGGATGTCGCCGAATATCTGGCCCTCATGCACAAGGAAATTCACCCGCTGTGGGCGCACGGATTTCTCCTGCGCCTCGACACGATTTACCGCCGCCCCGGTGACCGCATCAATAACCCGGATCTCGAGGCCGTTCTCGAAATCACCCTCGATTCTCTCGGCAAAGTCACCGATGTCCGCATGGTGCGTTCCAGCGGCATCACCGAATACGACAGCGAGGCCATTCACGTCGCGTGGAATTCCTCGCCGAGACTGCCGATTCCAGGCGAAATGCGATCTCCCAATGGAAAGGCTTACATCCACTGGACATTTTGGCGCGACAGCCGTCAGTGCGGCGTTTTTGGTGTCAAAGTCTTCAAATACGAAGGCTCTCGCCGGGATTCCCTCGATTTCAGCCTCAAAGCTGTTCAGTTGCAGGAGAAAAAACTCGGCCTGACCCCCTCGTCCATCCCGGGGCGCACATCCTCACGTCCGACCGCTCCAGAGACGCCCTTGCCCGAAAAAATCAATCCCTTGGAAGATTAAGTTTCTTGTTTTTTGTGTGGGGGGGGACAAAGTCCCCCCACGCCCCCCGAAATGCGAAAGGGCCACGCGGCGATGCCGCGCGGCC
>CAMCLY010000211.1 GCA_945875805.1 uncultured Myxococcales bacterium
GCGCCACAGACAGTACGGCACCCGCCGCAGGCGCCACAGACAGTACGGCACCCGCCGCAGGCGCCACAGACAGTACGGCACCCGCAAATCCGTAATGGATCGATGTGGCATGATCGATAGTTGTAAGATGCGTTCGACGATCATTGAATCTTTGGTTGAACGCCTTCCCGCCGACGCCATCGTCACTGACGTGGTCGTCGGTATTTTTTGGACGTTTGCGCAAACGCAGTATGGAAGTGCCATTTCGGCCACGGCGCACCGTTGGTGTGAGGACACGCCAGGGGCGATTGTCCCGTGGGCCGGCGATTTGACAGGCATGCGAGTGCGCGACGTGGCCGCGTTATATCAAAGTCCGTCCTTGCCGGCGCGTTCCCTTGCCAATGCGTGCATCAGCGCGTCCTTTGCACCGTCCGCCATGACGGGCATTCCCATGCGAGGCAAGGCGCAAGCGTTGCTCGAATCGATATGTCAAGCGCGCACTGGGCGTCCGCGGATCGCATTGATTGGGCATTTTCATTTTGCCGACGGCTTGCGCGCGTTAGGTTATCCTCTGGATGTGTATGAACTGGACAGCCGGTGTAAAGAGGGGGATATCCCCTCCAGCCGCATTCCCGAAACGCTGCCGCTCGCCGATATCGTCGTGATGACCTCTTCGACGATCATCACGCATTCGACCGAGGCTATTTTGTCGAGCTGTCGTGCGGATGCGTACAAAATGATCGTCGGGCCGACGGTACCGCTTCATCCCGTGCTTTGGGAGTTTGGGTTTGACGCGGTCTGCGGTTCGACGATAACCGATCCGGTTCAGGTGCGCATGACGGCAGCCCAGGGGGGCACGCACAAACAAATGACGGGCGCCGACAAGATCAATTACCTTCGACATCCCCTCGTCGCGTGACAGAAGGGACAACTCAAACAGGGATGGGTATGAAAAAAGCCGATATTGCCATCATTGGCGGAAGTGGTCTGGATAAGATCGACGGGATGGTGCCCGTCGAGGAACTCGAGATAGAGACGCCCTTCGGGACGCCGAGCGACAAGATCATCATTGCCGATTATTCAGGACGCCGGGTGGCCTTTTTGCCTCGCCATGGCCGTTTTCACCAGATTCCGCCCACACATGTGCCTTATGCGGCCAATATATGGGCGCTCAAAAGTCTTGGCGTGTTTTGGGTGGTGACGTTTTCGGCGGTGGGAAGCCTCAACAAGGACATGGCGCCGGAGCATTTTTGCGTACCCGATCAGATCATCGATCGGACGCGCCACCGCAAGGATTCGTTTTTTGACGATCTGGTGGCGCATGTATCGTTTGCAGAACCGTTTAACGCGCAGTTGCGCAAGGTGTTATGTGAGGCATGCCGCGCCGAGGGCGTGACCACCCATGATGGCGGGACTTACGTGTGCATGGAAGGTCCGGCGTTTTCGACGCGCGCCGAGAGCCAGACTTACCGCATGCTTCACGCCGACCTCGTCGGGATGACGGCCGTGCCCGAGGCCAAACTGGCGATGGAAGCCGAAATGGCATATGCCACCGTCGCTCAGATCACGGATTACGACTGCTGGCTGGACGAAGTGGTCACGGTGGATGAGGTCATTCGACGTATGTCCAACAATGTGGCCCATGTCCACCGCGTCATTCAGCGTCTGATCCCCATGATTCCCCTTGGGACCGAGGCCGAAAATCCGGCTTCACACGCGTTGTCCTGCGCGTTGACGACGAATCCCGCCTATATCGGCGAACGCCACCGCGCCAAATACGGTCTGTTGCTTGGAAAATATGTCGATTTTGAGGGACATCGCATCCACGATTGAACATGATATCGGAACTCGAAGCGCGCGCGCTTGATCGCGCGCCTGTCGTCCTCGACTCGGTGGAGTCGAGTTATGCGCGTCGTCCGGCAATCTGGCGAGGAATTTCGGCAGAAGAATGGAGTTCGTATGCGTGGCAGTGGGCCAACCGTCTGATGTCGGTGGAAGCGCTCGACAACGCCGTCGGGCTGAATGCGGATGAACGTCGCGCCGTCGAGGCCATGGCTTCGCGTTTTGGCACGGCCATTTCGCCGCATTTTGCGGCACTATTCAGACCCGAACTCGGTTCGCATTGCCCCATACGGCGTCAGGCCATCCCCATCGGGGCCGAACTCGACATTCACGACGATCTTCTCGACGATCCGCTCGGAGAGTCGCGTCACGCCATTGCACCATGCGCCGTGCGCCGTTATCCCGATCGCGCCCTCATCTATGCCACGCACGAATGCGCCATGCGATGTCGCCATTGTACGCGCCGAAGCCGCGTCGGACTCATGGAGTCTGTGTCACAGGCGGATTTGCAAAACGCCCTCGATCGCGTCACGGCCAATCCCAATATTCGCGACGTCCTCATTTCGGGAGGGGATCCGCTATCGTTGGAAAATGACGTCCTCGAATGGCTCATTGCATCGCTGAAGGCTTGTCCGCACATCGACGTCGTGCGCGTGTGCACGCGCATGGTTTCGACGCTTCCGCAACGCATGTCTGACGCACGTCTGATCGACGTGTTGCGCAAATACGCGCCGATTTACGTCAACACGCAGTTCAACCACCCCTTTGAGGCGACGCACGAGGCCGCGCAGGCCCTGGCGGCATTGCGCTCGGCCGGATGTATTTTGGGCAACCAGAGCGTGCTCCTGAAGGGCATCAACGACGCTCCAGCCATTCTTGAACCGCTGTTTCGTTGGCTGTTGCGCGAGGGATGTCGCCCATACTACTTGTTTTTGTGCGATGTCGCACAGGGAACCCATCACTTTCGCACCTCCATCCAGTCCGGGCTCGACATCATGCGCAGTCTCCGCGGTCGCCTCTCCGGACTCGCCATTCCCCACTTCGTCATCGATCTCCCGGACGGCAACGGCAAAGTCGATTTGTGCCCGGATTCCGTGGTCTCTCGCGACGGACAAAGCCTCACGTTTCACAACTGGTTCGGGGCTTCGGTGAACTATCGAGATGTGGAGTAATTGGAATATTGTGAATATTGTAGAATATAGATATATACACAAAGCGTATATAAATATTGAAAATATAATAATTTTGAAATGACGTATGGTTATATTAAAATTTTAGATTTGTATATTGCGTTTTATCCCTCATCAGGGATGCCATTTTAGAACGACAAATGCGTTTGTATGTAAAAACATTCTGAGGAGTTTTGACGTTGAAAAAAGCCATCATACTCGGGATTATCGCCGTGGCGGTGCTCATTGCAATACTGGGGATCATGCACATGAGAAGGCCGCACACGGTGTCGGATTTTTCGTTTTATCCATGTAAATTTGCGCAATCGGACGAAATCTCGATCGATACGCCGATGCAGCACGTCAGGCTCAAACGCGATGCCGGAACCTGGCGCATGGCAGAACCTTACGATGAGGCCCTCGACATGGTGGCGCGGTCCGAACTCGAACGTTTTCTCTATTCCAAAATGTTCATCGACGAAATACGCCCTTTGAACGACGAAACGCGGCACGATGTGCAAAACTCGACCCCAACCCACCTCGTGTTCAAGGGCGGCGGAGAAGTGTTGTGTGCGTTTGAACTCGGACAGGGCATCCGACCGCCCGCCGCCGATGCCGAACGCCGATGGGTCTTTCCCGACGGCGAAGACGAGGCCCGGCGCACGTTTGTCCCCTTGATGGATTACGGTCCACTCTTTGAACAGCCCGTCTCCGGGTGGCGACACAAAAAGGGATTTGAATCCCCAGAACGCGTGGATTCCTTGGATATTTGGACTGAGGTGGAATCGTATTCGCTCGACACATCCGGCACTCGAACTAGCGACAATCCCCAGGGATGGACGGTCAAGCGCGCACTCTCGGACGGTGCGTCCGTCGATACCTCGCGCTTTGAAATCGACGAACGGCGGGTGGCCACCGTACTTGAACTCATCAATCCCCTTTATGTCGACGACTGGGCTTCGCCATCCCCCGAAGAACGCACCAAAATCTCATTTGGCGGAAAGCTGACGTTTGGCATCAAAGGACAAACGCATACGCTCGAAATTGGCTCCGAAGTCGATTTTTCGGCGCATCCGGAGTGGATGAATTTTGGCGAGGGCACGCGATATGTTCGGCTGGATGGCGGTGAACGCCTTGGCGTGATGAGTGCACAGCGCGTGCTTGGCGTGTTCCCTTCGCTCAACGATATGCGCAGTAAACGCGTGTGGCACCTCGACTCCACACGCCTTGCCGCAATCGAAATTGTGCAGGGCGAACTTTGTGCTCGCCTGACACCGCAATCCTCTCAACATTGGCAAAGTGCCCCGTGTGACGGCGGCACGCCGACCGAACTTTCGCCACATACCCTTGGGGTGTTGACAAAAACCCTCGTGTCCCTCCAGGCCGTGCGCTACGCAACACGTGCAGAACTCCCAAAGGCCACAGAGATGCTTGTAAACCCCGACGCCGAAATTCGGATGTTTGAAACCATCGAACGTCAACACACACTGACGCTTCAGCTGTCGGCGCCGCTCAGATCGCTGTTTCGATATGCGCGAGTCGTGGACATGAAAGCCCCAGAAAAAACATCGCCCATTTTTGTCCTCACCGAAGGCATCTCGGCCGTACTGCTCAAAAAAGGCGAAATGCCAACGCATTAGTTGTGCTTTTTGTTTTTTTGTGTGGGGGGACCAGTCCCCCCACGCCCCCCCGAAATGCGAAAAGGGCACAAGGCTACGCCATGCGCCCGTTTCGGAATTC
>CAMCLY010000212.1 GCA_945875805.1 uncultured Myxococcales bacterium
GGGGGACTGGTCCCCCCACACCACACCACACATCAAAGTCTTTGCCCCTTGTCGTTACGATCGGAGAGGTCGATGCCGTATTTTTTTGCGCGTCGTTTGAAGTAACGGGTGTAGTGCCAGAGGGCGTCTTGGGGGGGCCATTGGAGGGAGTCCTGTGGAAGGTGTCCGAGTTTTTTGAGGGTGAGTTGTGCGTTGATGCTGATGGGGCGCGGGGCGGAGATGGCGTCGAGCAGGGTAGGAATGGCGGGGGTGGTGAGCGTATCCATGGAAAATCCGGCGTCACGGAATCCCTCGATGAGCCATGTCTGGCGAGTCAGATGGCGTTTTTGTTCAAACCAGAGGGTGGCGAGTTGGAGGCATGAGGCGTCGTCCGTCTCGCATGGGGTGCGATTGGTGACGATGTCGAGGAGATCGAGCAGGGTACGCGGATGACTGGCGTTTTGGGCGGCATGGAGAAGCGGCTCGGCGTCGGAGGCGTCGGGAAAGTGTGTGATGAAGTCGCCGAGACTGGGAAGGAGTTCGTCGGACACAGGGCCATTTAAAATGTCGTGGACGAGTGCGCGTACAGAGGCAAAATTTTGCGAGATGAGTGCGCTGAGAATATCGGAACGCACCTGCATGTCCGTTTCGATGCGAAATTTTTCGACGAGTACTTTGGCGGTGGACTCGCTCGGACGCCCGGCCGCGATGGCGGCGGCACGCCGCACGAGGGTATGGGGGGAGGAAAGGTGGTGTGCGATGAGGCGCGGGGTCAGGGTTTCGGGGGCGATGAGGGAGAGCCGCTGGAGAGAGGCCGCGATTTGGTCGGGGGAAGATTTTCGGGATTGGAGCACATTGACGTGGCGGGCGGTGCAGGCTTCGCGTTTGGGCAAGGGATCCTCGTGCCATGGGTGAATGATGGATCGGTCGATGCACCCTGCGCAGATATCCTCGTCGGAGCAGTAGACCCGGATGTGGAAGTGATCGTCGTGGGCGGACTGATTTTGGACAGTCTGTTCAAACTTTTCGAGGAGTTCCGGGGAAGCCTGTCGGGCGAGGAGCTCCCGGTGGATGGCGGAACGAATGTGCTTGGCGAGGAAGATGAACTGGACGCGATGTTTGGGGTCGGAGAGGAGGAGTTCGACGAGGGTGGTGTTTTTTTCGAGGTCGAAGGAGAGGACGGAATCCGGGGAATGGAGTCGCCGGTTCATTTTGACGAGGTTGTCCGGGCGGATATTTTGTCCGTCCTTATCGAGCAGATAAAACGCAATATCGGCGTCGCGCCCGGCGTTGTGGCTGATGGAATAGGGAATATCTCCGCCCTCGCGGGCGCCAAGGTTTCCGAGGTGAAGCATGGTGTGGGGGTATTTTCTGGCCATGGTGCGGGCGACACCGGAGAGGAGATCGACGAGCTCGGACGTACCATAGGAAAGGCCGCGTTCGTACTGCACGGGAAGCTGGCGCATGGTGAGATTGGGCAAAGGCAGGGGAATGCCGTGAACGAGGTACCCGTCCCTTGTGTCCCCCACCGAAAACGAATCTCCCGACTCACCGGAGGTGGTGAAGAAGAGTCGGGATGGGCCGGGGGACGGCGTCCGCATCGCGCGAAACGCGGCCTGAATATAACGCAGACGTTCGGTGCGTTCGGAGAGGTAGCGACGGCGAGCGTGAATTTGTGTTTGTGAATTTTCGGTGGTAATAACGCCGCTTTCCGTATGTCCCAGTTCTTCGGGGTGGGCGGGGGCGCATCCGAGCGCGGCGCACAATGTGACGGAAAGTGCAAATTGAAACAGGAGCCGGTGGAGCATGTCTGGGAGTGTCGTTGAAGGTGGGGGAGAACGTCCGCAAATCACTGGACGGCGCGGAGAGGCCTACCGCAACGGGGAATTTTGGCAAACTTTTTTCGTCGCGTGCGTCCCCGTTTTGCCCTGGCCTGGCGGTCATGCGGCTCCCGGTGAAACGGATGTCGAACCGACGCATGGAATGCCATAGTGGCGCGGACCATGCCTCGAAAGATAAGCATTGAATCGTGAGTGGCAGAGGGGGTAGCGGCGTATTGAGCCCAACGGGCGAAATAGCCGCTCAGGGGGAGGCTTCCCCCTCCCAGAAGCCCTTGTTCAGAAAGTTTAAAACGAAACGATGGCGTCAAAATCCATCGTGCATCGGTAAAGGAGATCGTGCTGTGAAAAAGTGGATTTGGACATTTTTGGCGTTTTTGACCTTTTTCGCGCTGCCCTGGGCGGGCGGACAGACGACGGCGCAGGCCAAGGAAATCGAAGTGGAGCTTGTGGGCAAGCTGGGCGGGATGTCCAACTTCATCGAAAAAGAGTCGCTCGGGGATTCGGAGTTCAGCATTGCGGGGGGACTTGGCCTGACGGCGCTGTTTCGCTTTGATGCCGGATTTGGCGTCGGTCTGAACTTCAACTGGACGATGTCCGAGCAACGCCTGGAGCTGTCGAAGCTGACGTATTCCCTGGAAGCCCGCGATCGCTGGATGACGATTCATCATCCGTCGTTTGGCCTGTCTTTGCGCTATTCGATAAGCGACATGTTCGACTGGGGGCTGCGCCTCAACTATGGGTTTGGCACGGTCAAGACGGAAATGGGCATCGCGGGGCAACTCGTGGCAAACGCGTTCAATCTGACGGGGGCCAACCTGTGCTGGGACCTGCAGACGTTTGACATCGCGCTGATGGGCGCCTTCACCTGGGAAATTCCAGAGACGGATCTTTCCATCGTCATCGGCCTTGAGTTCTATGCCGAGTTTAGCCGAATGTACGCCGACGATCACTCGCTGGAATATGCACGGGATCTTCACGGACGCCGCCTGGACGAAAACTCGATCAACAGCCTCGGGTTTAATGTGCTGTTTGGCCTGCGGTATGACTGGTATATCGACGGCAAAAAGAATTAGGACGCGCCGACGGATTTTTTGTGGGTGGGGGAAGCGTCCCCCCACGTCGCTATTTGCCCTGCGGGCAAATACGCGCCGCCCCCCTCGCCCCACCCCGGCCGCCATGCGGCCACCCCTCCCCACGGGGAGGGGATTTTTTTTCCCTGCCGGAACGTGTGCTGTGCCAGAACGAGACGTGCGTTTCGGATTTGTGCCGGATGGTATGAATTTTATTCTAAGGCGTTGCGATATTTATGGAGGTTATTTTGTCATCAAGAAAGAGAATGCGCATGGTGCTGGCGCTTGGGGCTGGCGTCCTGAGTGCCGTATGGGGCGGTGGAATGTGTGACGCGCAAGAGGATCCCCATGAAATTCTCATTCGTCATGCGGAACTCCGATATGTGGCGATCGACAGCCGGTCACCGTTGGCGCTTGAAGTTCCGGCGAGCTGGACGTTTGTGCCGACGTCGGAGGGGCATTGGGTTTTTCGCGTTCCCTATCACGAGGGGGTGTTTGGCGAACTGGGCGGTCTGGATGCGGGGTTGACGGCAGAGCGCGCGCGCGAATTTGTGACCGCTTGGGTGTCGTCTCGTCGAATCGTCCTCGAAGAGGGGCTTGGGGAAGCGGAAACGTGCCTGGAGGGGTGGCGTTACCGCTTGGTGGGGCGCATTGGGGGGGAAGAGTGCGAATTTTTTGCCTGGGTTGGACAAAAAGGAGGGCGATGGGGGTATTTCATTGCCCAGTCGCCGCGCGCGTGGTTTGAGGTGTACCGACCTGAATTTGTCAGGATGCTGTGCGAATAATTCTTGACAGGCGTCTGTCATGCGAGTAAACGGCGCGCGTCTGCTGACGGGGCGTAGCGCAGCCTGGTAGCGCGCTTGCATGGGGTGCAAGAGGTCGCAAGTTCAAATCCTGTCGCCCCGATTCAGACACAATAAAAACGCAATGACGTATTGTCGGGGCGTAGCGCAGCCTGGTAGCGCGCTTGCATGGGGTGCAAGAGGTCGCAAGTTCAAATCCTGTCGCCCCGATAGACTGCCCAAAGCCATTTAGCTTTGGGCTTTTTTTTCTCGTCATGCCGATGTCGATGTGATACAGGCCATGGATGTTTTTGATCTGGACGGGGCGTATAGCCCGAAGCCCTTGGGTTGGGGCATACAGGTCAACGAGGATTCACACGTGTTTGAGACCCATTTCGGGAGGTGACATATCATGCGCCGATGTGTTTTGAGTTCGATGGTTTTGGCGGCCTGTGCGATGTTCATGGGATGCGGTTCCGTGGTGATTGGTTCGCCGGACGAAGCCACCGAGGCCACCCCGGCCGCCGCCCAGACGGCGAATGCCCAGGATTCCAGCCTTGATTGCGATGCCCTTATGCAGGCGCTTGCAGACAGTTGTTTCAAGGTGACGGCATTTCAGGAGGACGGCACGACGCCGTTGCACGAGGTCGATGAGGCCGGCAACGATTTGGGCGAGGTCGATCAGAAATGGGCTGCAGAATACTGCGAATGCTACGCCCAGCTGGCGTTCCAGACCTACGGATGTCAGGATGTCAATACCCACCAGTCCCTCAATGACGAAGAATACGACGCGTTGTATGCTCCGATCATCGCATCGTGCACGACGAATACCGTCGAGCAGAATGCTGAGGGCACACCCGCCGAAGGCGCCATAGACAGCGCGGCACCTGCCGAAGGCGCCACAGACAGCGCGGCACCCGCCGAAGGCGCCACAGACAGCGCGGCACCCGCCGAAGGCGCCACAGACAGTACGGCACCCGCCGCAGGCGCCACAGACAGTACGGCACCC
>CAMCLY010000213.1 GCA_945875805.1 uncultured Myxococcales bacterium
CATTTTTTTGGAGGGGTGTGTGGGGGAAGTGTCCCCCCAACGCGGCTATTTCGGCGTGGCCTCAATACGCCGCGCCCCCCTCTCGGGAGGCATGCATGGGCCGGTTCAGGTGACGGAGGCGCCGGATCCAATGCGGGACTGGATGAAGGGCAGGCCGAGGGCGATGATGTCGTTTTTGATGAAGGGACAGGCGGTGTCTTCGCAGAGAATGACGACGTTGGCGCCCGCATCGAGGGTACAGCAGACGGGGACGGCCTGGCACAGGCGCAGGATGCGCTGAAGGATTTCGATGGTTTTGGGGGCAAAATAGCAGACGGGCGGGGTGCACGTCATGGTGAGGGCGTGCAGGCACATGGTGTTCTGGTGGATGGCGGCAGTGAGGGCCGGGAAATCGCGTTGAAGGATGGCATTCTGGGCGATGTCGGCGGCTTTTTTGGCCTGTTGAAGGAAGGCTTCCCAATAGGGGGATTTCTGGCATCGGAGCATGCATTCGGTGCTGGAGACGTTTTTGGGGGCGTCGGAGACCTGAATGACGAACACGTGGAGGGGCCAGTGATTGGGGGGGGCGATGGAGGTGGCGAAGGCGTCGGAGCCGTCGGAGAGGGAGCCCGCATGCCAGCGCGTCCATCCGGCGGGGATGCTTCGGGCGGCGGAGCCGGAACCGAGTCTTGCGATGGAGGAGAGGGTGTTCTGGTCGAGCTGGAGCTCGGCGGCGGCGGCGGCGGCCATGGCCGCGGCGGCACATCCGGAGGCGGAGGAGGCAAGGCCGGTGGCGAGGGGGAAGTTGTTGTGAGACTGGAGAACGCAACGTTTTGTCCAGCCTTTGCGAGTGCGGATGTCATCGAGGATGCGTTGGATGCGTCCCATGGCGTGAGGGGGGACCTGCCAGGCGTTGATGATGAGGGCGTCATGGATGTCGTCGTCATTCCAGGTCGCGGTGGTTTCGGTGACGAGGCCCTCAATGTTAAAGGCGACGGAGTCGAAAAGTGGAAGATTCAGATTGGTGTCGCGCTTGCCCCAGTATTTGGCCACGGCGACGTTTGCATGGGCGCGCGCGGTGGCGCGGTAGGTTTTGCGTTCGGATTCGTTCATTTTAATGAATGGTGCTTGTGATGCCAAACGACAGGCTTCCACCGAGTGTGACGGTATGGAGGTTCCAGTTGTATTGGCAGGTGAGTTGGGCTGAAACAGAGAGCAGACTGATGATAAACTGTGCGCCGAGAGAACCGCCCGCCGCGCCCGTGGCACTGCGGTTTCCGGTGTATTTGACAAGCGTGTTGCTGGTCAGGACGTTGAGGGCGATTTCGGGTTGCAGATAAAAAAATAGGTTGAGTTTTCTAAACGGTGCCAGAAAAAAGCGCGGTGCGGCGACGAAGTAGACGTACTGGTAACCGTTGTCGTAGGGCAGAAAATCCTTTTTGGTGAAGGCCCGGGCGGAACCCAGACGGATGTGTGCGCCGTAATAACCGCCGAACTGGAGGGTCGCTTCGGCGAATACGGACATGCCGACGTCGGAAATTTTGCCGAACTCTCCGGTGAGGGCGTCGAAAGCATCGAGTCCAAGGGCAAAGGTCGCTCTTGGACGGTGAAACCCGAGGGGTTCGGCGCTGGCTTGTGCTGGCCATGCGAGGCAGAGCAACGCGATCCCGAGTAGGAACAGGAACCTCGTCCGCAAAATGTGCAGCCGACAGACAGTCTCCCGTGCCGGGTTATCCATGGAGGGTTCATTCATGTCGGCCCCGGCGCCTTCTTATGAGGAAGAAGAAAACGCATCCTGTGCACAGAAAACAGCCCAAGGGAGCCCCAGGGCGTTGTGTGCGTGCGGAGCAGGAGGAAATGCCGGTGGAGACGCAGATGCCTTCATCCGAACATGTTTTGCCGCTGCTGCAGTCGGTGTCGTTGAAACATTCCACGTCATACGTTTTGACGACTCCGGAGAGGGTGCTTTGACAGAAGTCATTAAAACAGCACGGGTATTTGACCCTTGAGTCGACGTAATCGAGAGGGAGGGAGTTGTCGTTGCACCAGAAAAGGTGTTGCTGCAAACAGCGGTCGAGACAGGCCATGCGGGAGGCATCGTCGTCATAGAGGTTTTCACAACCGGTGAGGCACGAGGCGGGATAGGCGTTGCAGTCGATGGCGCACGGGTAAACCGTTCCGTCTGCGGCGGTGAGCTGACGGTCGCCGATTTCGACGTTGTTGAAGTTCGTGGCACAGAGCCCCTGCCCGCCGCAGATGGCACAAGGAATTTCATCGGTATGGGGATCGTAGATCTCGCCAGAACACTGAGTCCACGTCGAGAGGCAATTCTTGAAGCAGGCCGCGCGGTTTGACAGACATGAGGTGTTACATTCCTCTGTGGGGCGACATTGCTCCAGGCACGCCTGATCGTTTTTGCAATAGAAGGCACACGAGGCCACATTTCCGCCAAATCCGCAGGAGGTTTGCCGACATTGCGCAATGTCCTTGTTCCCTTCGCAGTAATCCTCACATGCGGGTTCTGCCGGGCAGGATTCGGAACATGATGTGGTTTCGTGGCATGCGTCGTAGCAGAAGGCCGCGACGTCGGCGACGTCCGGCAATATGGTGGTTTCGGATATTTCCGGGCAGATGACATCCCGGGAAGAACAGCGGCTCAGTGGGCAGCATTGCAATGAAATCGTGAGGGAATTGCCGAGCTGAAGCTGTGACGTGATGAGCATGCCCTGAACGGTCTGTCCGGGATCGAGGTGCCAGACTTTTTGTCCGGTTGCCCGCTCAAACGAATTTACAAATGACGTGGCCGACACGACGACCTCGCTGGCCTGGTTGGAACTCAGGTTGCTCACTTCATAGTCGAGTTGGTAACGCACAAAGAGGTCTTGCGAGAACTCATCCTCGTTCTGGGCAGAGAGAATGTCTCGGGTGGAATCGACTTCTATGGCTTTGGGAAGCAACCAGTAGTCGTGGGCTTCACAGCCGGAGAGGATGTCCGCACAGAGCATTGATAACAGGCACGGAATACAAATACGTCTTAGCATGGATTTGCGTGCCAGGCTCAGCGCTGGGACAGAAGCCAACGCTCAAAGTTCTGTACATCGATAACGCCTGTGGATTTGAGGACTTTGGCGAGTTCACGCAACATGGAAGCCTCCAATTCGACGGTGACACTGAGCTGATCGATACGCTGGCGCAAAGCCCGGTTGTCATCCTTGCAGGCAGAGAGTTCGGACATGATCTGCTGTAAGCGCCGATCGGACTGCAGGCTGGAGATCTCATGTTCGTATGGCTGAGGGTCGAGATCGCCGTACTGTGTTCTCAAAATGGAAGGCCGTCGACGTGGCGGCCCCATGGTCGAAGAGATTTCGGGCAATCCGTTGTCGGCGCCATAATACGTCTGGATGGTGTGCAGAAGCGTGTCGTAGGAGGCAATATAGAATTTCATGCGCTCGACACGTGCGTCCTTGAGAAATGTCGTGACGGCATGAAGCTGGGCGTAATCGGAAATGGCCACGAGCAGCCCGACGACGGGATCCACGGCAAACGGCAGAAATCCGTAGCGCCGACATACCGACCCGGAACCATAGCTAAGCGCTTTGGTGTTGGGCGTGACTTTCGAGATATCGACGACGGGACACTGATAGTAATCCCCGGCGGATATGGCGAGTTGATCCTGAGAAATTAAGCCGCTTTGGATGAGAGTCTTGTAGAGCGAGGTGTTGGATTCTGACTTAGCCAGAACTGATTTCACGGCGTCCCGATCCAAAACGCCGGAGGTAATGCAGTACTCAACAAAGTTCGCATCCATATTTCCTTCACCTTTCGCAGGAACCGATGATTTTTTGTGTGGTGGGGAAAGTGTCCCTCCAACGCGGCTCAAGACGCCGCGCCATCCTCTGACCTTGCTCTGTCCTCCTCTCCAGTCTGGAGAGGAGGAGTTCAAGCCTTATTCCTACTGGAAATGATGTTCAGGGGGAGTGACTTGACCCTGACGGTTTTTCATTGCCCATTTTTTCCCCATCCCGCAGAGCAGAACGGCGAAGACGCAATTTGATGGCAATAACACATTCTCATGCGGTTCGTAAATATTCGATCTGGTTTCTCAATGCCATGCGCAACGCGCACCGTTCCTTTTCCATGGTTTCGACGCGTTGCTCAATGGTCTGAGTGTGATGGGTGAGCGTGTCGAGCTGGTGTTTGAGCGTGGCGCACTGTGCAGGGTAATTGAGGGCCTGAAGTGCACTGAGCTCTTTGGTTTTGTTTTCGAGAGCGATTTGGACATCGTCGAGTTTCTGACAGAGGGTTTGTAGGCGATCCTCGCGTTCGGAGAGGTCGGATTTGGACATGTCAAGTTGGGTCAGCGCAGTGCCGAGACGCTCATGCGTTTCGAGGAGTTCAGCCTGACATTTGTCAAATTCGCTCTGAGTCTGTTCCATGTCGAGCTGGGTTTGGGTGTGAAGCGCGGATAATTGAGTGAGGTTTTGGGCAATGTCGTCGTAGCTGTCCTGAAGTTTTTCGATTTCGGCGGATTTACTGGCGATGGTTTCGTTGGCCTGATTCAGCTCGCCGTGGAGGTTGTCGATTTCGG
>CAMCLY010000214.1 GCA_945875805.1 uncultured Myxococcales bacterium
GTTGCGGGCACACCCTTTCGTGCGGCACATGCGGCGCCAACCAGACGTGCACCGCAAACGTCTGCGTCGACAACGTGACGACGCGCGATATCTACCCCACGCGCAAAAGCATCAAGGGCCTCCAGCCCGACTTTCAGGATACCAACCAGACCATCGGCAACGCCGTGCACGGCGTCGCCATGAACATGGTGTGGGCTCTGTGGCAGGAGCGAAAATCGACCTCGTGCACGGCCAACGAGGTCGCCTATGAAGGCTATTGTTACAACGTCAAATCCGGCAATCCCGCTGCCACGGCGGCCGCCATCAAAACGTATTCCGACGCCGGCGTCGTCGTCACGGCCATCGTCTATGGCGTCCCCGCATGGGCGCGGAGGAACTGCTCTGGAGCCACCCTCTCCGGCGACTGGTTCTGCGCCCCCAAAGACGAAAACACCGCCGATTATGGCCGTTTTGTCGGATTCCTGGCCCACTACTTCAACGGCGAAAACGGGCACGGTCGAATCGCCGATTTCGTCATCCACAACGAAGTCAACGCCTCGTCATGGTTCAACATCGGGTGTAACCAGAGCACTTGCCGAAACAAAACCGAAGAGTGGATCACCGTCTATGCCAACAACTACAACGCCGCCTACGACTACGCACGCAAAGAGCAGAAACAGGCCAAGGTCCTCATCTCCTTCGATCACTTCTTTGGGTCCAGTTTTGACGCCATGCTCTCCAATGCCATTCCCGAACTGAGCGTCCAGACGTTTCTCACGCGTCTCGTCCCCAAGCTCGGCAACCGGGACTGGATGCTGGCCTACCATTCCTATCCGCCCGACCTCACCAAACCCGCCTTTGGGGCCGATGACTATCCCCGTGTCACGTTTGGCAACCTGGGGGTACTCGCCGGATGGCTCAGGCAGACCTATCCCTCCGATCCACACGCTTGGGAGATTCATCTCACCGAGAACGGCATCAACGGGGCCAACGCCTCCATGCAGGCCCAGCAGACGACCCAGCTGTGCCAGGCATTTCGCAATGTCCTGGGCACCCCGGGCATCACGAGTTTCATCTATCACCGTCTCATCGACGTCGCCGAAGAAGGGCTCAACCTGGGGCTCTGGAATGCCAACGCCACCCCCAAACCCGCCTGGGCCACCTACGCCTGCGCCAACCGTTCCGGATCCTGCGGCGGTTCGTCCAGCTGGCCTTCGTGCGGGTTTGAATATGGCGACTACACCGTCATGATGCGCGGCAGCGCCAACGGCAAACACTGGGTGACCTCGCGCCAGTTCCCCTCCGGCGTGACGACCGAAAATCGCTGGAAACTTCTGCGCAACCCTGCCGCCGACACGCGCATGGTCTACGAATGCCGCATCGGCGCCACCGGCGATCACACGTTCATCTCCACCGCCGCCAACTGCGAAAACCAGTTCAACATGGGCCCCATGGGATACATCTACACCAAACAGGTCGCCGGCACTTCCCCCGTCTACCGCTGTTACAACCCCTCCAGCGGCGATCACATGATTTCCCCCGATGTCAATTGCGAGACGTCCAGCTACAAAATGGAAAGCCTCGTCGGGTATGCCATCAAAATTTAGGGTTTGTGCGTGGGCGCGGGCTATCTGCCGCAGGCAGATACGCCCTGCGCGCGGTGCTATCTGCCGCGGGCAGATACGCACCGCTCTCATGGAGCCACACAATATCCGGCCCGACCGAAAGGCTTCATCTGGCCGACAGCCTGTCCGGGCATGGCTTCGGCCAGATTTTGGGGTATCTCGGACTCGCTAGGGTCTGATCCGAAGAGGGGGTAGCGGCGTATGCGCGCAAGGCCGAAGGCCGAGCACATAGCCGCTCAGGGGGAGGCTTCCCCCACCCGAGGATCATCGATCAGAGCGCCGTTAAATGTCGTGAAAATTTCTCGGACTGGTGCCGGGGATGGGGACGCCCTCGGGGAGATCGAGCAACGGCAGGTCTTGCGACACCACGGGCTGATGCAGGCGCCTGTATTCCTCTTCGCTGAGCGGGGGTTCGCCTTTTTCGGCACGCAAGGCGTTGGTCAGAGGGCGCGGGAGGTTGTCGTTGATCAACATGCCGAGTTCGCGGCATTCGGCGATGGTGGCTTCGGTGAGCTGGGCCAGGCCGATTTGCGTGTTGTCGCGTTTGGCATAGAACGCCGCCTTGAGCACAGCCTGTTTGATGTGGCCGCCGCTGATTTCAAAATGTTCGCCCAGCAGGTCAAACGGGATGTCGGGACGGACCGGGGCGTGCTTGGGCAGCAGCGACTTGAAGAGCCGCCCTCGCGTGGCCGCATCGGGCATTGGGAAGTAAATCCGGTAGCGGATACGGCGTTTGAACGCGTCGTCCAGGTTGGCCTCGATGTTGGTCGTCAGGACGGTGACGCCCTCAAAATTTTCCATGCGCTGGAGCAGATAGGCGACTTCGAGGTTGGCGTAGCGATCGTTGGTCGATTTGACGTTGGTGCGTTTGGCAAACAGGGAGTCTGCCTCGTCGAACAGGAGCATGACGTGCCCGCGTTCGGCCTCATCAAACACGCGCGCGAGGTTCTTTTCGGTCTCGCCGACGTACCGGTTCATGATGCGCGAGAGATCGACGCGGAAAAGGTCGAGGTTGAGGTAGTTGGCAATGATGCTGGCCGCCATGGTTTTACCGGTGCCCGGCGGGCCATAGAAGAGCACGCTGAGGCCGCGTCCGTAGGGGAAGCGTTCGCCAAATCCCCAGTCGGTGTAAATGGTGTCCTGGGCGTCGGCATAAAGGAGGACTTCGTCGAATTTGACGCGCTCGGCTTCGGGGAGAATGAGCTGATCGGGCTTGAAGGTCGAGGGCGGGACGAGGTCTGCCAAATCGCTGAGTTTGTGCGCAAAATACGTGCGACACGCCTTGTCGAGGTCGTTGAGGTCGATGCGTTTTCGACGCGCAATGACGCTGAGTCGGCGCGCTTCGCCCGCCGCCTGCCGGATCTGCGGTTCGGACATTTCGTAACGGCGTGCGATGGTGTCGATGACGTCGGGGGAAGGTATCCGCTTTTCTTCCTGAAAGGCTTCCTGCCAGAGCTTGGCGCGGTGTTCATGGGAGGGCAATGGAATCGACACCTGGGGCCAGCCCGTCGCCAGCTGGATCATCCACAACACCATGTCCTCGACGCCGAGGAGAAATTTTTCTCTGGCAAAGAAGGATTCGAGGACGATCTGTTGCGAACCGCTGATAAATTCCGGAAGGCGCGAACATCGGAAATAGACGAAATCGTTGCCCAGACGCGCCTCGCGGAAGAGATCCGACATGCGCGCCTGGAGGGTTTCGGCATCCAGTGTGAGCAGGCTCGGAAGATCCGCCGAGAGGAGGTTTCGATCGAGCAATGTGGCGACGGCGTTGGCCGTTTTCTCCTTGCCGCACCCCGCAGGCCCCGTGAGGATGGCCGGCAGCGTGTTGGCCCGGATGAGTTGTAAAATGGCGTCGTGACAGTATTTCGGCAGATGGAGGGTGTCCAGTTTGACCACTGTGCATGATCGCGTGGCAAACGCCGAGAGCCCCTCGTCGACGGAGGGATGTTTCTGATTGGGATTTTTGATGTACTCGAGGACGCGGTCGGCCACGATGACGCGCCGGTTGGTGAGGTTTCGGTCGAACCCGTCGTTGGGATTGAGCCGTTTTTCGATCGACACAAGCCCGTTGTGCTGGAGGGGGGCGTTGTACTGAAACCGCGCCAGATACCGGTCAAAACTTTCCTGATTCTGGTTGGACAGAATGCGGCAGATATCGCCGATGGTGGCGACGTCCAGACCGTGATCGCCCACGGCGAATCCGCATAATTCGGCGAGCGCCGGGTTAATGGCAATCCCGGTGAGGAGGGCCAGGATCTCGACGTCCTCGATCACCAGCATAAACCGCGTATAGAGCTCGGCCATGCCGATGAAGTTGGGGGCAGGTTCTTCGACCCAGCGCTTGACGTAACTGCGCAGGCCATCGGCGTAATGCGGCAGCCCGTCGAACAGCGCCGCATCGGCATTTTTGAGGGCTCGCACGGCCTCGGTGGCCGAAATGCCAAACTCGACGTGGGGGTTTTCCTGGTCGAGTTTTTTTTCAACGCTCTCGAGGTAAATGCGAATCTTGAGGCGTCCAAAGGCGAGCAGACTCGTCAAATCCTGGGTGACCAGCGCTTCCTGCGCGTCCATCTCGGTGGGATCCTTCGGTGTCGTTTCGCTGGGGGTAAGGTTTTTATCGCTCATGGGTTTCTCCCGGAAAGGGTGGACGTTTCATGGGTTCCACACACGGCCTCCTTGTAGTCCCTTTTGCCTCCGTATGCAGGGGTTTTTGTCTCTGACGCGTTGACTGCCGACCGGGCGTTTCTCCAACGCATACGGCGTGGCGTGCCGCCTCGCGAAGAGGCTCATGGGTGGGGGCGTTTTTCAGGGCTACAGCCACTGCTGTCCCGCAACTTTTCAGAACAGCGCAAGCTGAGGATTCACAATGGGTT
>CAMCLY010000215.1 GCA_945875805.1 uncultured Myxococcales bacterium
GGCCGCGCGGCATTGCCGCGTGGCCCTTTCGCATTTCGGGGGGCGTGGGGGGACTGGTCCCCCCACACAAAAAAAACGATGGGGGCCTTTTACAAATTTTTTGTCCCATATTGGGGTGTGTACAACATCACTGAGAGCGGGAGGCAAAACATGGTTAAAGGCTATTCAGTCCACTCTAAAAAAGAGGATGGGCGCTGTCACGATATTGCGTATGCCGACACGCTGTCATCAGAGCGCATTGGCGAAAGTGGTCGGGAGATTGGAGCGATTCCGCATTCGACGACAAAAGAACGCGTACTGTCAGAGGCCATTTATGCCTCTCCTTCGACGTCGCTGGATGTGCAGTTCATAGCCGACGTGGTGGCCGAACAGGCGCTCACCATTCCCAAATGTGTTGCCATTGCCAAACCGCTTTGCGTGAATCCCGAAAATGTGAAAGACGAATCTTGTGATCCGGATTTTGAGCTTTCTGTGGATTCTGCCGATGTCCAAACCCAGCTCATCGATCCGTCACCGTCTTGTGCGCCGGATGTGCGTTCGTCCACGGCGACGCCCATTCATGCCATTCATAAAATTGTTGCTCAGGGCGACATTTCCGCGCATCACGAGCATTCCTCTTCTGAGATATCCATTGGTTGTATCGTCGATGGAAGATACGAAATTTTGTCAGAGATTTCGCGTGGCGGCTATGGCATTGTCTACCGTGCACGACAGATTGGCATTGATCGAATTGTGGCGCTCAAACGATTGCAATCACAAAGTGATGCTTCTACGGTACAGCGTTTTCTCCTCGAAACGAACATCATTAAAAATCTCGTTCATCCCAACACCATTCAGCTCATCGATGCCGGGATCGACAGAAATCACCTTTATCTCGTCATGGAGTATATTGATGGGGCATCGCTCTATCAAATCATGCGTCTGCACAAATCCCTTGGCATTTCTAGGGCGGTGAACATCACGCGACAAATTCTCAAGAGTATCAACGAGGCGCATCAGAGAGGCATCGTTCATCGTGATCTAAAGCCGTCGAATATTCTCATTCGCCATATTATTGGTGAACGCGATTTTGTAAAAGTTCTCGATTTTGGAATAGCAAAAGTCCAGACCTCGCGTTCTATGCGTCTGACTCAGGAAGGGCGCATCATGGGCACGCCACAATATCTGGCGCCTGAGGCTTTTTATGGGGACAAATCCAAGCCTTCGGTGGATCTGTTTGCCGTGGCGCTCATTTTTTATGAAATGTTGACAGGATATCCGCTTTTGCCTTCGGATTTGTCGAAAGTCGTGCAATTATGCGGTTCTGATGACGAATTTGAATTGCCCAAATGGATCCAAAAGTCACCGGTAGGCGCATTTTTACGGCGAGCCCTTTATAAGGATCCGGGCAAACGATTTCAGTCGGCGAGCGAAATGCTTTTTGTCCTTCAGCAGATCGAGGGCCAAATACAGGTTACCGAGTCGTCATCGTTGAATCCAAGGCATTCATGTAGATCCCGTTTTCCGGCTCTGAAATTGGCTCTTGTCGCTTTTTTTGTGCTTGCGAATGCGCTTTGGATAGCGTTTTTTGTCATCATGTAAGGATTGGATCAATGTTCGTGTCGACGTCTCAATATCATTCCCTGTGGGGTTTGTTGTGCCTTGCGACCACGTCTCAGGGGATATTGGGATGTTGGTTTGAAGGCCAGAAACACTTTCCCTCAAAGGATGATTGGCAGGACGAACAAAGCGCAGCATCCTTGCGTTGGCTTGCAATTGCCAAAACATGGCTCGATCATTATTTCGATGGAAGACAGCCTTCGATCAAGGGTCTGGCTATGGTCGAGCCCAAAACGCCTTTTTTGTGCAGCGTCCGCAAAACGATGTGCCAGATACCATACGGACAAACGCTCACCTATGGGGCTTTGGCAAAAATGGTGGCTCGAGATCTCGGGAAAACCTCCATGGCGGCTCAGGCTGTGGCGCAAGCCGTTGCCCATAATCCGTTGTCGATTTTTGTCCCGTGTCACCGGGTGGTTGGTGCACGCGGTGCTTTGACAGGTTATGCCGCCGGGCTTTCCATCAAACGCCAGATCCTCGAGTTTGAAGGGATTGGCATGGACGATAACAATCGCGTGGATCCCGACCACATGATGGCTTGAGTGGGATCGAGTTTTGGGCAGGGAGACGAAGCTCCCACTTCGCCGGAAATGTGAAAAGGGAATATGGCTACGCCATGTTCCCTTTTCACATTTCATAAGTGTATGAGACTTGAGGCATCGCGTTTATCTATGATCTTTTTTGAGGCGGTGGGGTCAATGTATGTTTAGACTCAACCATTCCGCCATCCCCTCTTCCTGTGAACGGAGTTCGTGGGGGGATGGCAAAGATCGAAGATTAAACGCTAATCGTCAGAGACATTGGACGAAATGCAGAGTTCGTCGAGCTGTTTGGGATCGACGCCGCTTGGGGCTTCGGTCATCAAATCGGCGGCCTTGTTTGTCTTGGGGAAGGCGATCACATCGCGGAGGGAATCGGCTCCTGTGAGGAGCATGACCATGCGATCGAGGCCGAAAGCCAGGCCGCCATGAGGAGGCGCGCCAAACGAAAGTGCATCAAGCAGGAAACTGAACTTCGCCCGGGCTTCATCTTCACCGATACCAAGGGCTTTAAAGACTTTTTGCTGATTTTGAATGTTGTGAATTCGGATGGAACCGCCGCCCAGTTCAATGCCGTTAAGGACGAGGTCGTAGGCCATCGCATAGACTTTGTCGAGTTCTCCCGAATCGAATTTGTCCCAGTCTCCGGGACGCGGTGCTGTAAACGGATGGTGCATCGCATACCAACGGTTGTCCTCGTCGGACCATTCAAACATCGGGAAATCCGTGATCCAGACCAGGCCGACGTCCTCCACCGAGCGCATCAGCTTGGGAACCCATGCGTTGCGCACGGCAATTTCCTTGCGCACGCGTCCCAGCGCATTGCGGGCGACGTTGAGGCGATCTGAGACAAACAGAAGGGTCGAGCCTTCCTCGGGGGCAAACGTCTTGAGAAGACCGTCAATTTCCAAAGGCGTGAGGAATTTGGCGATGCCGCCTTCGAGAGTCGACTTTTCGACCTTGGTCCAGGCAAGACCTTTGGCACCATACGTTTTGGCGACCTCTTCCAGGGACGCAATATCCTTTCGGCTGAGTTTGACCGATGCAGGCACGCAGATCGCGCGCACGGTGCCCTTGGGTTCTGACAGCACCGACGAAAACACCTTGAACTCCGATTTGCGTACGATATCGCTCACATCGTGAAGTTCCATGCCAAAACGAATGTCCGGGGCATCGACGCCATAGCGATCCATCGCTTCGTCCCAGGTCATGCGTTTAAACGGACGAGGCAAATGAATCCCGAGAATTTCGGCAAAAATGGTGGAAATCATTTCCTCACAAATGGCCTGGATGTCTTCGGGATCGATGAAGCTCATCTCCATGTCGATCTGGGTGAATTCGGGTTGACGGTCGAGCCGGAGATCTTCGTCGCGGAAGCAACGCGCGATTTGATAGTAACGGTCAAACCCCGCGCACATATAGAGCTGTTTGAAGAGTTGAGGGGACTGCGGAAGCGCATAAAATTTTCCAGGCTGAACCCGGCTCGGCACGAGATAGTCGCGCGCGCCTTCGGGCGTGGATTTGCCGAGTACCGGCGTTTCGAGATCCAAAAAATCGTGGGATTCCAGAACCCGTCGAATGACCCGGGTGATCTGGCTGCGCAGCACGATGTTGCGGTTGAGACACGGACGGCGCAAGTCGATATAGCGATATTTTAGGCGCAACGCTTCGGCGGCATCGACGTCGTCATGAATGGCAAACGGCGTCGTTTCGGAGGCATTGAAAATCCGAAGTTCGCGCATTTCGACTTCGATATCGCCGGTGGCCAGCTTTTTGTTGGCATCCTTACCTCGTGACAGCACGACGCCTTCAACCCCGATACACCATTCAGCCCGCACCTTGGCCGCCTGTGCATAAAGAGGACTGTCTGCATCGACCCGGACCTGGGTCACGCCATAACGATCGCGCAAGACGATGAATAGAAATCCGCCCAAATTGCGGTAATCCTGTACCCAGCCCATGAGACGGACTACTTTGTCGACATCTTCTGCTCGAAGCGCTCCACACGTATGCGTCCGCTTAAATCCGTTCAGAAATTCACTCACTTTTCTGCTCCTTTACTTCTTTTTTTTGCCCAAATCCGGGCGCAAAGGCCGGTCGTTATAATGATTTGCACGGATCGACGCAAGCCGCCTTTTTTTTGTGTGGGGGGACCAGTCCCCCCACGCCCCCCGAAATGCGGAAAGGGCACATGGCTACGCCATGCGCCCGTTTCGCATTTCAGGTGGGGGTGGGGGGGGGGGGGGTGTGAAGGGGGGGTGGTGTTGGGGGGTTGTGTGTAGTGTTTTGTTT
>CAMCLY010000216.1 GCA_945875805.1 uncultured Myxococcales bacterium
TTATGAAGCATGCTCCCCTCTCCCCATGGGAGAGGGGCCGGGGGGGAGGTCGGGGGGTTAGATGGGGGCTTTTTATGTTTGGCCTGGGCCTTTATAAAAAAGAAGGGATCGGCCTGAATGATTTTTTGAGTATTGCGTACAATGCACTCGCGGCATGTGGTCTTTTAAAGTTTTTTTATGTTGGAGATGGGACATGCGAAGGGGAATTTTGGCAGGTGGTTTTCTGGCGGCGTTTTTATCGATGTCGCCCTTGTGGGCCGAACCGCTTGATTCGACGACCTGGCTCAAGGGGGATTACATCGGCGTCGGTGCCATCGATGTGCCTCGCCTGGCCCATCGGCGCATTTACACGTATCTGATGGATTTTTTTGTGACGGACAAAAATGTCCGCCAGGCGTTCGGGATCATCCGGGATGCGGGCATCCGTTTTGAGGATGTGCTGACACGCATCGTCGTGGGGATTCCGTCGGACATCCAGAATGCCGAACACGTCATTCTTTGGGAAACCAATGAGGAGCTTTCAAAGTATCGAACCATTTTGGCGGCTTATGGCGATCGTATCGACAAACGGATGTATCAGGGCATGGAGTATTACGCGACCAAACGCGAAAATGAATGCCTGGCCATTCTTGACAATGTTCTCGTGTTGGGAAGCGAACTCAAGGTGCTGAGCGTCATTGACTCTTATCGGACCCAATATCGCGGCGGGGTGTCGAGTGCGGTGTTGCGGCAGGAAATTCTCCGCGTCGACAAGTCCAGGGACGCCTGGTTTGCGTTTGCCGTCGATGAGGCCACGCGCGAGAGGATTAAGGGCAAAGGCCTCGTGTTCGATTGGACGTCGACGAAGGAAGGCATCTTGCGCCTCTGGGAAGTGCCGTCCGGGAACATGACGCTCGATTTTTCGACAGGGCTTCGGGCACACCTTACGTTTGTCATGGATCCGGCGACCTCAGTGCCGGAAGCCACGACGTTTGGCAACGCGGCGTTGGCGTCATTTGGCAAAAATATCCCCGAACTGCAGGCCGTGGCGAAGGGTTTTCGTTTTGTCGCCGCCGAACGCGAAGTGCTCGGCGAAATCGATTATTCGCAGGAAACGTTCGATCAGCTCATCGATTTTACGACGCTTCTCGTCAAGGAGGTCGGCAAGACGCCTGCAACCAAACCGTCGGACACTCAAAAATCCTCCCCAGGTACACAGGGAACACAGCCCCCTGCGTCCCCCAAGCCCGCTGCGCCTTCCATACCGTGAGTTCTTTACCCCATCTCCGTGTGAACGAAAAATCCCGCCATTGCGCGGGATTTTTTGGTTTATAGGAGACATGGCGTCTTTGCTTTTCGACGGATACGCAGGCATGTAAACTCGCCGTGGCCAGATTTGGGTCTTATTCAGTGGATCGGAGTGTTCGATGATTCAACGCCGTCAGATAGTCGACTTTATTCTCGTACTGGGGTTGTCGCTTTTTGTATTTCTGTGTTGCATTTCGCAGACGAACATGGGGTTTTGGGAGCCTTGGGAGACGTCGACGCTTCTTGTGGCGCAGCGGATGGCACAGTTCAACATTTTGGAATCGTCATTCTGGGTGCCACAGCTCGGGGATGCCTTCGTGTCACAACCGCTGCTTCAGTTGTGGTCGCTTGCGCTGCTCTTGCATGTTCACCCTGAACCGGATGCGTTCCTGCTTCGACTTCCCGGCGCCTTGGTCGGGGTGTTGCTCGTCCTTTTGAGCTTTGTGGCCATGCGTCAGGCGTCAAACCGACGATCGGCTTGGGTGACGGTCGCCGCCCTCCTGACGTTGCCGATGTTCGTCCTCGGGGGCAAGCTGATCCACGGGGATATCTGGCTCATTTTGGCGGTAGCCTTGCCCAATCTCTTCTATTCTATTGCATGTTATTCGGATACTCGCCGAATGAATCGCACAATGTTCGTATTTTGTGGACTTTCGTTGGGTATATCGTTTCTCAGCGGTGGTCTTTATGCTCTGGCTATGCTTGGCATCGAGGCCGTGCTGTTTGTGCTGTTCGTTTGGAGACATCCCCACCGCCGGGCGGTGTTGGAACCTCTGCGGCACCGCTACTTTGTGATGCCCCTTTATGTGGCGTTTCTCTTCTGCACATGTGTGTTTGGCACGTATGTGACCCAGGCGCGGTACGCCCTGGAAGGGCGCATTCCCATGACGTTGGCGCAGATCAACGAGGCACTCGACAACGACCGCATTCTTTCCATAGAACGCCGTCATGACCAGATCATCGGCCGTGTCAGGGAGTCCGGGGGAGAGAACGGGATTGAGGGGCAGAAATCGTTTATTCTCGTCGAATCTCAGAGCAACCTTAGCACGAACGCCACCCTCATTTTTGAACAGAACGCCGCCGAACGCCGGACGTTTGAAAACTACCTGATGTGGCGGTTTCAGAAGAAAGTCCCCTCGCGTGCGGAGCAGGAAATCCCGCCTCTCGATGGCGCGTTTGAGGCGGCATTGCGGTTTTTCTGGAACCATACAAACAGAGCTTCCGCCCCTTCGGATCCCGTCCTCGTCAGGGCCCATCAGGCGGCGCCGGTTTTCGAGACACCCATGGCTCCCACCTCTGTGGCCCCCGTGCTCCGGACGGACAGCTCGACGACTATGGATGAAGAAAATCGGGCGGGCTTTGCTCTGGAAAAAGACGAAATCGTCCGCGTGCTGAACGACGACCGCGAGTCTCCGTGGATTGAAATTCAGGACGGCAATGGACGGCGCGGGTTCGCGTGGCGCGACCACGTCGATTTTGTCGACACCGGCACCCGGATCCAGTGGTTTTCGTGGATCGACGTCCTCCTGTATGGCCTGTTCCCATGGGGATGTTTTTGCCCCATTCTGTTTTTGTGTGCCTTCGCCAGACCCAAAAAACTCGTCATTGCTGAGGCCCCCTTTGTGGGCGAGTTCACCAGGCCGCCCGCCGACGAAAGCGGAAGCCGATCCCCCCTGCAGTGGTTGCTTCTGAGCTGGATCATCGCGGGAATCGTCGGCCTGTTTTACGGCATCAACCAGGGGCAGCGCGACTTTTTTGCCGGCGTCATCCCTGCGGCCATGCTCTTTGGCATCGCCCTGAGTTCCTTCCCCTTCTGGCGCTCGATTCGCGAAAGTCTCGAAGCTCGCCTGATTCTGGAAGGATTCGCCCTGGGAACGCTGGCGCTGGCTCTCTATGCCGTCTATCGAGAACCCTATCGTATCGTGCGGTATTTGTTGACGGATCCCCTGATGTCCTGGGGCGTCGATACGAGTTTCCCCATGGCCTATGTCTTGTTCTGCCTGGCCTTCCTCGTGCTGACCCTGATTTCCTTCACGAGCGTGGCCGAAAAAATACAGACCCGGATGTCGGCCTGGCGCGAACAGCACCGGCGGCCAAGAACCGACGTGCGCACGAGTTCGAGTTCGTCGCTGATGCGCGTCTCGCGCGAGGATACGGTGCGCATGCCCTACGCGCCCGCCCTGTCGTTCATCGCCCTGGCCGTCATGGCGTCGGGATACCTGTACTTCACGTTTTTGCCGTCGATATCCGACAACTTCACCGAAACGGCGCTCATTCATCGTTATTTTGAACTGGCCTCCCAGTCCGAGCCCGTCTATCTGCTCAGCGGCGAAAATTCCCAGCTTTGCATGAGTTATCGGGACTGCGATTCCGGTTACGTCTGTGAGTCCAATCGCTGCCGGATTTCGATCTTTTCGTCGTATTCCCTGGACGTGGCGCAGCCCATCTCCCGGTCGGAGATGATGCGCGAACTCATGCCAGGCGCCGCCCCGGCGTTCTTTATCGTGCCCCGCGATGCCCTCTTTGACCTCAACCAGGCCTATCGTTGGACGTTTCCCGAAGGCGAAAGGAAAAACCTCACCGTCGTCGACGCCCCCTCTTCGCGCCTCTATCTGCTCGGCAACCATAGCGATTTGCCGTCGGTCAACCCGTTCGAGGCGATCTTCCCGGCCGAAATCCCGCAAAACGCATCGGTGTTGCGCCCCATCGAACTCGGCGAGGACATCGTCATCGAAGGCTTCAGAACGGAACACCTCGATTTTGATAAGGCCAAAACGCTCGAAATGACCCTGTACTATCGCGTTCGTAAAGCACCGGAATCCTCGGAATCGTTCTACTTTGAGTTCGACATTCCCGGGCGTCAGTTCAAGTTCAACCGCGATTTGCTCAGCGGTGGACTCGACGCGCGCGAAATCATCCCGGGCGATCTCGTGGCCGACACCGTGACGTTTTATTTTCCTCTCATTCAGCGTCATGGCGTCCTGAGCGTCCAAATTGGCCTCAGCGAGTCGGAGCTCAAACCCCTGACGACGATAGAGTTTTAAGTTTTTTTTGTGGGGGGACCAGTCCCCCCACGCCCCCCGAATTGCGAAAGGGCCG
>CAMCLY010000217.1 GCA_945875805.1 uncultured Myxococcales bacterium
CGTCCTGTCGCAGAATCGCTCGTCGGCCATCCATGGCCTCATACTTTTGTTGTTTGGGTACACATGGCATGACGTCGTATATCATCCCTGCCGGTATTTGATCGAATCACACTCCTCCCACCCAAACCCACAACACCCCAGGCCAAACACAAAAACCTTCACCTAAACCCACGAAACACCAGGCCAAACACGACACACCAAGCCTCTCACCCTCATGAAATGCGCCCGAATGGGCGCATTTCGGGGGGCGTGGGGGGACTGGTCCCCCCACACAAAAAACAAAAAAATGTTCCCTTACGCTAAAAAAATTCAATATGCCTTCGCCATCATGGCCTTGGCGACATGGTGCAGAACAGCCGACGCCGACACCTACGACATCAAGGTTGACATCCCTGCCGGTTCGCTTCATATCGCCGCCCATCTCGACGACATCTCCGAGGGCGAAAAAATATGTCTTCCCGCCTTCGGACAGCGATTTGGTGAGCATTTTTACATCGGGGCGTCACAACCGCCCCTCGTTCAGGCTCCCGACACCACAGGATGTTTTCAACCCGGCCAGATGCACGCCCTCGACCTCTCCTACACCCTGACCATGGACGTGCTCCCGCACGGGCGATTCTGGACCGCATCAAACCTCTCTCCCGTCCATGCGGACGGATGGATGGCATGGCCCGGAGAAGCTCTGTTTATCGAACGAAACACCGAACACACTCACAAACAAGACAAAAAACACATTCAAACATCAAAAAAAACGAACATTACACAAATCACCGTCCAAAACATCGACACCCAAAAAGACGTCGCCTCCACCCTTGAATCCCACCCAAACGGAACTTACATCGCCCAAACGCCGTTTGAACTCACGCGGAGCTTCTGGACGTTTGGCCAAACCCGCGTGCGCCACCAAAAAACGGCCGACACCGCATGGACCCTTTCGAGCGCTCCGGACTGGCCGCCCACGCCCACCGAATACGCGCAAATCCTCGACGAATACGCACGCTGGATGCCCACCAAAACGCCCGCCCGCGTCACGCTATTTCTCTTCACCGCCGACTTTGACGCCGACTATCGCCACGGTTTCGCTCGCCCCGGCGGCGTCATCCTCCAAATGGGCAAACGCGCAGCCACCTCCCCCACCCCGCGTCGCATTCTCCTGGCCCACGAACTCTTCCATCTGTACAACGGCGAGTCCCTCAAATTTGACCCACAAAAATACAAAGAGACCTCGTGGTTCAGGGAGGGAATGACGCAATACCTGGCCCTCGCATCCCTGATGCGCCTGGGCCTCCTCAACTCGACCCACGTCTCCCAATGGATGGCCTCAAGCCTCGAATCCGCCCCCGCCCACGACGAATCCCGCGCCTATGCCCTCGGCTATTTCATCAGCCTCGCCATCGATCAACAGTGGCGCCTCCACCGCACCGCCCTCTCCCTCCAGGGGTTCTGGACTTTCCTCAGCCACTCGCCCCGCTGGCACACCCTCCACACCAACGCTTCCCTCCGGGACGCCCTCGCCGAATACAGCGCCTTTGATTTTTCGGCCTTTTTTGACATGTACATCGACGGCACAAAAAAACTCCCCGTCGACGACATCCTTCGACTCGCCGGGCTCTGCCGTGTCCCCGTCACCCAGTTTCAATTCACCCTCGGCCTCGAAGTCGAACTCGACCCCAAATCCGCCAGACTCCTCGTCAAAAATATCCTCCCGGGCGGACTCGCCGATCAATCCGGCCTCAAAATCGGCGACTGGATTATCCCCGCCAAAGACACCTCATGGCTCGACGATTCGACCAAAAACTTTACCGTCATTCGCACAAATCACGACAAAAACTCATCCTGGTCGCTTAAAATTCCCGCCGCCGCGCTCCCACGCAAGGCCCTTGTTCTCTCTCCATGTAAAACTGACGGAAAAATATATTAACTTTTGTCAATGAAAATCGACACATGCCGTTGCGTTTTTTCCCAAATCTGACATGGCGGCGAAGAGGGGGGCGCGGCGTATGCCGTGCGCTTCGGCTATCCTGGCCGCCCTGCGTCCAAGATACGCCTCGCTGCCGCGCTATTGCCCTGGCGGGCAATACGCGCGGCCTTTTTTCTTGGATTCACACGGCATAGACGCGTTGGGGGGACACTTCCCCCCCACACCCAAAGCGACATCCGGACTGCATTTTCTATCGGAAACGGAGGCCTTATTTCAAAATCAGGATCAGAAGGATCACGAGGAGGATCACCGCAATGACGGCCCCACCAATGAGGATCAGCTGTTTTCGCTGGGGCAGTGCGGAGACCGGCGCGGACGACACGTGAGTCTGGCGCGGCTGAGGGGCGACCGGAGCTGGCTGAGGATGCGGCGCGGCGGGGGCGGGCTGACGCGGCTGAGAGGCGGCGGGCCGGGGCGCTGTCGGTGCCTGCTGCGCCCCTTCGGTCGAGGGAAGCGGCGGCTGTTCGTGGCGCATCAACGAGGACGACGGCTGAGGCATCAACGCCTGCGGCGAAGGCTGCGAATAGGCTCGAGTGGGCTGCTCTTCGAGACAGGCTTGCTTGGAGGCACCATTTGGCACAAGCGCCTGGCCTGCAGGCTGGGGATAGGGCGCATTCTGAGGAGCGGCTTCGGGCTGCGGCACAGGATGTCCATACGCGCTCTGCGGCGCCTGGTTGTATGCGCTCTGCGGCGCCTGGTTGTACGCGCTCTGCGGCGCCTGGTTGTATGCGCTCTGCGGCGCCTGGTTGTACGCGCTCTGCGGGGCCTGGTTGTATGCGCTCTGCGGGGCCTGGTTGTACGCGCTCTGCGGCGCCTGGTTGTACGCGCTCTGCGGCGCCTGGTTGTACGCGCTCTGCGGAGCAGAGGCCCGGGGCTGGGACGTCTGGGGATAAGCGGAAGGACGCGCCACCTGAGGCTGGGCGGACGCGGACGACGCGCGAGGCGGAATCACAGGCTGACGGGTCGCCGCCTCGGGGAGAAAATATTGAATGACGGCCTGAATGTCCGGAGCCACCTGATAATTCAGAATCCGCGGATCGCTCACAAACGCAAAGTACGACTCTTCAAATTCGTCGAACTCGAGTTCCTCGCCATTCTCATTAAAAATCTTGGGCGCGCGAATCGGCAAGTTTTGACGGATGTCTTCCGTAAAAAGCAACACGTTCTGTTCATCGCCCGTGTCGGGATGCACATAAGGCGCAAAAAAGCTGTGGATAAACGCATCGGCCGCAAAATTCGTCACCATGTTGGCCTGAGAGACCACCGACGGCGAACACCGAAGCAGGATGACCGCCACCCCCAACGCCTGGATCTGGTTGAGCCAGTTGACCCAGTCGCGAACCCCGCACGAGTTGATGCGGTCGATCTCCGCCATGTCGATCAGAAGCAGACGCCCCTGAATCTGGGACAGAAGGTTCGCCAGAAGATTGTCCTCGTCGAGAATTCCCTTGAGTTTGAGATACGTAAAACCGTTGCCAACCTGAAGCGTAGGTATGAATTTGCTTTCCATATAGAACAATCTCTTTGTGACAGCCCACCGGGAAATTCCTTGATTTCAGCCCACGATGCGGCTGAAAAACGTGCGGGGAACTCTAGCACGTTTCACACGCCCCTCCAAAGCAAAACCGTTCATCCCCCTTCACACGAACGGTATCGGCACGTTTTTCGGGGGAAGTCTCCCCCAGCTCGACTATGTGCTCAGAACTCCAATCCTGCGCGCATACGCCGCTATCCCCTCT
Source organism: uncultured Myxococcales bacterium (assembly GCA_945875805.1). Taxonomy (GTDB): domain Bacteria; phylum Myxococcota_A; class Bradymonadia; order UBA4248; family UBA4248; genus UBA4248. The sequence continues at coordinate 3,721 of CAMCLY010000217.1, forward strand.
GCCACTCTTTCTTGAAGTTTTCTCCCGGATACATGCACTGGACGGCGTGAAGTCGCTTGAGCAGCAGATCTCTGCCACTCTTTCTTGAAGTTTTCTCCCGGATACTTCCATCCCATGGCGTGCCACGCTTCACACTATATCCATAATATACATTTACTTCTCGTAGTTATCCGTCCAAAGTTCACACTGACTGATGACGGTATCAATGGCATCTTCATACTGCTCCGGCGGGTATTTATACTTCTTCAGAAGCCGTTTCACCATCTTGCGCATGGTAGCACGCGCAGTTTCCTTCTTCTGCCAATCAATCGTTCTGTTCTTACGGAGCATTTCTGTCAGCTCTCGGGTCATCTGCACAAGCACATCATTCTCATAGAAATCCTTAATGGCTTGCGGTTTGGTCAGCGCATCGTAAAACGCCAATTCCTCCTGCGTCAGTCCCAAGGCATTTCCAGACTGGTACGCCTTGGCAATCATTTCCGCGGCTTCCAACAATTCTTTAATCACCTCATCGTTGCTGATGTGACCGTTATAATAGGCATTCATGATCCGCGTGATCATTTCAGAAAACTTGGCAGACTGCACCACATTGGTACGTTTGTAGATAGACACCTGCTCTGCAAGCAGTTTCTTCAAAATTTCCACCGCAATGTTTTTCTGCT
>CAMCLY010000218.1 GCA_945875805.1 uncultured Myxococcales bacterium
TGAGCCAGCTTCTTTTTACCAAAGTCAAGGGAATTTTTAAATGCTGTAGCCCTGAGAAAAAACAAAATCCCACCGGCACTGGAAAGAAATGGCAGAATGTCAAGGCAGTCAAGGGAGGCGAGATAAAATCCGGAAGAAGGGGGAATGCCGGGTTTTGGTTTGATGAGATGGCCATGGTGGGGAGGCTATGACGAAGGCGGGGAGGATGAAGCGTTTGACGCGTGACGGAGAAGCGCGTGGTGTGAGGGGATAGAAGGGTGGGCATGAGGGGCGAATCTCTGTGGCTGGGTGAAAGGGTGTGCGTCAAGAGAGCACACGGCCATGGGGGATGGGGCAAAGGGAAGGCGAGGCATGGGGGAATGCGATGGCAGGTTTGAGTTCGGATGTTCAGGTTTATCTATTCAAATAAGCTATTATTCAGAAAAGAATAGCGATGGATTTGATTAAAAAATAAAAATATGGCATAACATTCACATGTAGGGATCCTCTTGGTGGTCACACAGCCGAGAGTGTTCGCGTGTGACCATCGGTAAAGGGATGCCCGTGAGGGGGAGTTCTCGATTTTTTCATGAGGGATGAAGCAATGAAACGCGTGAAAGTATCATTTTTGGTGGCAGTACTTTTGGCATCGGGTTGTACCTGGGACGACTCGGCGTACAACACTTGGGTGAAGGACGGGGAATTGAGCTTGTGCATGGGGGCGTGTACGTTTGATCCGTTGGATAAGGAGAAGTGTGAAGCCGGTTCAGAAAAGGCAGGAAAGGAAAATGTGCGTTGGGTGGATAATGATTATCACTGTGTCGATGAAGATGGCGAGCAGCTTTTAAACTATGCTGGAGAAGATGAAACCAATATCGTTATTGTGAATGAAGAAACGTGTAAGCAAGGCGGTGGAACGTGGAAGAATAAAAATGGCTATTGCAAGGTACGGACGTCCAAAGGCTGTGATGCGGTAGGTGGTGAATGGACCATTTACAACTTGAGAATGATCGACATGGGCAATGGCCGGTATGTTCGTATGCTGGAAGATGGAAAGACAAAGATTTGCGGGGATTATGATTCCGTGGTAAGAAGTGAGGCGCCTGCATGCGACCCCGTGAAGGATAAGGAAAGTATCGCGCTCATCACGGGCGCGCTTGAAGGGGCTGGCATGGAGCTTAAGGAGACATGGGGGGACAAGAATAATAAGTGTCCAAAGGACGCTCCTTTGTGCTCTGTCGTGGTGTATGGTGAAGGCATGTTGAAAAACGTGTCCGATACAAAAGTGATTCCAGAAAACATGGCCATGTGCAGTGCATGTCCGGAAGGAAGTGCCGTTTGTGTGGATGACGCTGGACTTGGGTGTTATAATTTGCTCAATGAAGTAAAGCATTGTGGGAGATGCAATCGCAAGTGCGAAGATGGAGAGTATTGTAATAATGGAGAATGTGTTGCTGTTGATTGTGAAGTAGAATGTGCACCCACTAAAGTGTGTAAAGACGGTAAGTGTCAATGTCCGTCAGAGGAATGGGTGGAATATCACGGTGAGTGCTATGATCCGAGCGGCGATATGAGCTGTGGTGCCAGTGAAACGGGGATTGGAAAAGCATGCAAGGATATAGGGGCATTGTGTAATCCTGATACCTTGACATGCGATGTCTGTTTGGGAAACCTTGTTTATTGTCCAGGGGCAAATGATAACAAAGGCGGGTGTGTGGCCCCATGGAATAATAAAGAATTTTGTGGTGTCACATCTGGATGTGACGATCCTGTTGAATGTGGTGCGGATGAAATATGTGACAAGGGGGTATGCGTCTGTGGAAAACCAGGTTATGCCATGTGTGGCAAGGATGATGGGAAAAAGGTCTGTATCGAAGTCACAAGGAATGATCAGTATTGTGGGGCAAAAGGTCGGTGCGACAGTGTGGACCCGAGTTCGGAGCATTACAGGGGGACGATGTGTGCACCCGGCTATGTGTGTGCGGAGGATGGCACATGCCAGTGTGCGAATGATGGCAAGGTTTCTCTCCTTTGCAAGGATGAATGCGTGATTTTAAGTCAAAATGAAACCTGCGGCTTGAAAAGCTGTCCGAAAGAGGGGGCCACGACGCTTTCTGAGATTATTGGGGCAGAAAAAGGCTCTGAAGACCTTGGTTCGGCGATAGGCAATTGTAAATCCCTTGGTGCACTTGGTGAGTGCAAGGACAATGGTGATGGGGGGTATCGATGCACTTGTGGCGGTGAAAACCGCGCTTTGATAAAAATAGACGAAACGACAGGAAGATGCATCGATCTGATGTATGACGATAAGAATTGTGGGGGAATCGATAATCCGTGTTCAAATAATACAGCCTGTATTTCAGGTGTGTGTAAACCGACAAAAACATGTGGGGATGGCTTGGTGTTCTGTGCTGGGCTTAATGAATGTGTGAACCCGACGCAATATCATGTGAATGACGATTGCTCGGAGTGTGTAGATGGATATTGCGCGGATGACGGAAATCCTAAAAACGGGTGTTCTGGTATTCTTGGGAGTAATAAGCATTGTAGTGAGTGTGGTCATCGTTGTGGTGAAGGATCTTATTGTGAAGGCAGAAATTGCAAGTGCAGAAGAGGATATTTATGGGATGAGATAAATAAAAAATGTGTGAGCTATGAGGAATTGCATGTAGAGAAATGTGATGATAACAGTGAGGAGTTATGTTGTAAAGAATGGTATGCCGATTCGGATGGAAATATAGAGAATGGTTGTGATATATATACCGAAAATGATCCGAAGTATTGTGGAAAAGGAGGTAAATACGGATATAAAGAATGTTCGATAGATATGGTGTGCAAAGAGGGTGAATGCTTTTTACAATGTATGAATGATACTTATGCAGATTGTGACAAAGATCCAAGTAATGGATGCGAAACAAATCTTAAAGAGGATGTTTCGCATTGTTCTGGATGTAATATAGATTGTGGAAAGATCAAAAACATTGGGGCGTATTCTATACCTATAACCCAACACGTAGATAACGGTTTTCCAATTCCTGTTTCTAGGGATCAGTATGATTGCAAAGAGGGTGGGTGTTGTTATAAGGATGTTCAATTCTCTACTAGCATGAGTGGTTATGAAAGGAATCTAATTTGTTGTAGTGGGTATAAAAAATATACATATAGTGGCAATGGCAATGGAAATGGAAATGGCAATGGCAATGGAAATGGAAATAAAACACGTTATGCTTGTTTTAAAGTAGGTGAGAACCCTGGCGGGGAATGGCATGGTGAACCGTAGCCATTGCTCGGTGTTTCATGAGAATTGCAGGTGTTTGCGCGCATGGCGTGCGGGCACCTGCAATTTTTGGGGCTTGCGATTCACAAAAAGCCTATCGTTCAAAGAGGCAACGGAAACCGACTTGTGCGTAGGAGATGTTGTGGGTGTATCCGCATTCGGTCAGGATGAGGCGGGAGCGGATGGTGAGTTGATCGGGGGATGAGGCGTAACTACCACCTTTGAGGATGTAGTTGTCGCAGGAATAATCGGAGCTTGGGCCGATGACGAGGTTGACGCCCTGGGTGTATTCGGCGAGGTTTCCGGCCATGTTAAAGAGTCCGGTCGGGGTCTGTCCGTCGGGGTACAGGTTGACAAACTGGGTGTATTGTTCGGGGGAATATGGGCGCCCGAGTTCGTCGGTACTGGGCAGGATGCCGATTTCGCTGCACCACGTGTCGCTGTTGGGGTCTGTGAAGTTGGCGTGATGGCATTGAATGGGGGTGTCATTTCCCCAAGGGTAGAGGGCGTCATCTCGTCCGGCGTAGGCGGCGTATTCCCATTCGTACTCGGTGGGGAGGCGTCCGCCCAACCACTTGCAGAACGCTTCGGCGCCTTCGTATTTTGCGCAGTTCATGGGATAAGTTCCGCGTTCGTCCTTTATGACGGCGGGATTGTCGGTGTTATAGGATTTGTTGAGGCTGTTGCAGTGTTCTTCGGTGACAAAGGAGACGAGGGGGCACTTTCCGTGGGTGACGCACAGTCCAAATTGAAAGACACTGGCTTCGTATTTCATGAGGGTGAAGTCTGGGATTTCAACGGCGGTATTCTCGTCGATGCGATAGGTGCCGCCGGAGATGTCCACGGTTTTGTATTGGAACGGAATGTCCTCTCCGGGATTTGTGTTGTCTCCGGGATTTGTGTTGTCTCCGGGATTTGTGTTGTCTCCGGGATTTGTATTGTCTCCGGGATTTGTGTTGTCTCCGGGATTTGTGTTGTCTCCGGGATTTGTGT
>CAMCLY010000219.1 GCA_945875805.1 uncultured Myxococcales bacterium
TTTTTTTTTTTTTTTTTTTTGGGGGGGGGGGGGCCCCGCCCCCCCCCCCATCTTGTTCCGCCTCAACGGCCCACGCGGAACCGCCGCGCGGCCCTTTCGCCCTTCTCATGAGGGTGAGCCTTTTTTTTCGTTTTTGGCGTTTCGTTTCGACGGGCTTGAAAAAGGGCGTTTTGGTGGCATGGCCTTGAACCCAAGCCTCACCATCTCATGAAATGCGAAATGGGCACGCAGCAACGCCGCGTGCCCATTTCGCATTTCGGGGGGAGGGACTTCGTTCCCCCACACAAAAAAAATCGTGTATTCCCACGCGTGCGTGTTTGGTGCGTATTTTCTTGCAAAAAAGTGTGGACTCGCTAGATCCCTCGCCCGTTTTAGGGCTTTAAATGGAGCCCGGCAAGGAATTGAGCAGGAGTTTTGGATGGATAACGCGGCGCCCAGGGCGCTTGAAATATTTGCACAGGCCGAGTTGCCCACGCAGTTTGGGGATTTCCGAATTGTGGCCTTTTGTCGTGGGGCGCAGCGCATCGACGATGTGGCGCTCGTTCGGGGAAACGTGGAGAATGCCTCCAACGTGCCGACCCGGCTTCATTCCGAGTGTCTGACAGGCGACGTCTTTCACTCCCTGCGTTGCGACTGCCGACAGCAGCTCGAAGCCGCACAGCGCCACTTTGCCGAACTTCCCCAGGCCATCATTTTATATATGCGTCAGGAGGGACGCGGCATCGGACTCGCCAACAAAGTCGCCGCCTACCGCCTGCAGGAACAGGGCTATGACACCGTCGATGCCAACGTCCACCTCGGATTTGACGACGACCTGCGGTCTTATGACCTCGCCGCCGCCATGATTCAGGCCCTCAAAGTCCAGTCCATCGATTTGTACACCAACAATCCCCGCAAAATCGAAGGGCTCGAACAATGCGGCATTCGCGTCGTCGGGCGCGAGCCGATCATCATCGAACCCAACGCCTATAACGACCGATATTTGCGCACCAAGCAGACGCGCAGCGGTCATCTTCTCAATTTCAAGGAGGCTTAAATGGCGCTCACCATCGCCGATTTGCACAAAAAAAAGGCTGCCGGCGAAAAAATTTCCATGATCACCACGTACGATGCCACGTTCGCCCGTCTCGTCGAAAAAGCCGGCATCGACATGATCCTCATCGGCGACAGCCTGGGTAACGTCATTCAGGGACGTCCCAACACCCTCGCCGTCACGGTCGAGGACGTCATCTATCACAGCCAATGCGTCATGCGCGGCTGTTCAACCCCGTTCGTCGTCACCGACATGCCCTTTGGCAGCTACCAGACGTCCGACGAAGACGGCGTCCGCGCAGGCATTCGCATCCTCAAGGAAGGCGGCACCCACGCGGTCAAAATCGAAGGCGGCGCCCGCGTCGTCCCCCTCGTCACCCGTCTCGTCCAGGCTGGCGTCCCCGTCATGGGACACCTCGGCCTCACCCCGCAGTCCGTCAACACTCTCTCCGGATACCACGTCCAAGGCAAAGGCGGCGAAGCCGACGTCATCGCCAGTGACGCCCTCGCCCTCCAGCGTGCAGGCTGTTTTTCCCTCGTGCTCGAATGCGTCCCCAGGGCACTCGCCAAACGCATCCAGGACAGCCTCGATATCCCCGTCATCGGCATCGGCGCCGGTCCCGACTGTGCCGGTCAGGTCCTCGTCCTCCAGGACGCCCTCGGGCTCTCCGCCTCTGCGCCTAAGTTTGTTCGCAAGTTCGCGTCGATTGCCGAACTGTCCACGAATGCGCTTCGCGATTACGCGCAGGCCGTGCGAGATGGATCGTTCCCTGCCGATACCGAAAGCTATCACTGAATGGGTCTGTCATGCCCGAAACGCCTTGGTTTGGGCATGGGCGCAGGCTATCCGCCCAAGGGCGGATACGCCGTGCGCAGGGCGCTATCCTCCCTCCGGTCGGATACGCGCCATGACCTCTCCCCCCGGCCCCCTCTCCCCACGGGAGAGGGGGATTGTTGTTTCTCCCTGCCGGTAGCATTGGCAAAAGATAAACAAAAATAAAAAGGATATAGAATGAAAACGAATATAATACGTGACGCACAAGAACTTTCAAATTACGTGCGTACAGCAAAGCAAAGTGGCAAGACCATTGGACTCGTCCCCACCATGGGATACCTGCACGAAGGTCATGCGTCGCTCATTCGTGCGGCGCGCAAACAGTGTGACGTCGTCGTCGTGAGTGATTTTGTCAATCCGACGCAATTCGGACCCAAAGAGGATTATGCGACGTATCCCCGTGACGAACAGGCCGATCTGAGGCTTGTGGAGTCATGCGGTGCGGACGTGTTGTTTGTGCCCACGGTCGAGACGCTCTATCCCAACGGGCAGGATTCGACATGGGTGGAGGTCTCCAAACTCGGGACGATTTTGTGCGGGGCTTCTCGTCCAGGGCATTTCAGGGGGGTGACGACCGTCGTGACCAAACTCCTTTGGATCAGTCAGGCCGACTATGCGTTTTTTGGCGAAAAGGACTACCAGCAGCTCACGATACTCAGGCGGATGGTGCGCGATCTCGGGTGTCCGTGCCAGATCGTCGGGATGCCTCTTGTGCGCGAGGACGACGGGCTGGCACTGTCGTCCCGCAACATTCATCTGACGGCGGAGGCGCGGAATCAGGCACTTTCGCTCCACCGTGGACTCGAGTGTGCGCGCCGCGCGTTTCAAGAAGGCTGTCGTGATGCGCAGACGCTGATCGCGCGGGCGCGGGATGAAATTTCGTCGCAACCTCTGGCCGAGATTCAGTATATCGAGGTGGCCGATCCCGAAACGCTCGAAATTTTCGACGCAGAAGTGCCCGCGCGCGTTATCATGCTTTTGGCCGTTCGCGTCGGTGGGGTACGTCTCATCGATAACATGCGCCTCGACGGCTAGTTTCGTTTACGCGCGCCCTCTGCACAATTGGTTTGCGAGTGGCTCCTGTCACCAAAAGCATACTGTCCATGTCAAAATCCAAAAAAGGCCGGACCAAATCCTCTCATTCTTCTGCGCGCAGCCCGATCGCCGCGCGCCCTTCTCAGACATCCACGATGGCGGTGGAGCCCGTTGAACGGGAGCCCGGCTCTGTCATGGACGGCGCGTCGGCTCCAGAGATGGACATCGGCCGGCGGACGCTGTTGGGGACGATCGATGCGGAACTCTATGAGCGCCTGATCAAACCCGCGTTTTTCAGTTTTGCCTGGCGACGTGATGATGAGCCGTTGCGGCAAATCGTCGAAAGTCTCACGTCGTCCATCGCGATGAATGATGCCTATAAGGGGTTTCAGAAAATCGACGATATTTGTCAGCGGTACCTTTATTATCTGGAGTCGTGTCGCGAAGCGCGCAGGCGGACGCGCGAGCTTGTTGAACTGACGACGCTGTGCGAGTTCTGGCGCAGACAGGTTTTTATGGTGTGCATTCGCGATGCACGCGCGGTGTTTGACGTGTTGTTGCCTCGGCAGAATGTCGAGGCAAGCCCCCCTGTGCGATTCGAGCAGGGATCGTTTTTGCGAGGCATCGAGGCGATCCTCAACGCCAGTCTTGGCGCGCCGGGGCTCGCGACGCGCGACACGGCGTCCTGCCGGGATCTCTTCGATTTTTTTCATGGAACGAGTTTTCCGTGGCTTGGTTACGATCCCGATGCGCTCTTTGGACCTTTGGCCGACGACGAAACCATCACCCACGGCTTTGCCCTTGCCAATGCCGAACAGACCGCACGCTTTGCCCAGGATTGCACCGATGTCCTGCAGGAGGCCCTTTTTATCGACTTGCTCTATGCCCAGCACCGAAAACTCTATGACGAGATTGCTCAGGCTTTTGAGTCCAGCGAGCGCCTTCCCTACGGATTCCGTGTGCAACTGGCCCAGCGCGTGCGTTTTGATAAGACGTATCAGACGGCGTATGACGCGCTTCTCCAAGGCAATTCCCTAGACAAGCCGCTCCATCGTTCCTCAAGACTCCAGGTCGAAGATCTCAACGCATTCGGCGCGGCCTGCGCAGTCCTGCGCAAGGCCGCAGCGTCCTCACAAGGCGTGTTTTTGTTCCATTTCATGGGATAGTTTTTTTTGTGGGGGGACGAAGTCCCCCCACACCCCCCGAAATGCGAAAAGGG
>CAMCLY010000220.1 GCA_945875805.1 uncultured Myxococcales bacterium
GGCCTCACCTTCACAAGGCTCCAAGCCTCACCACCACATGAAATGCGAAAGGGGCGCGCGGCAAAGCCGCGTGCCCCTTTCGCATTTCGGGGGGTGTGGGGGGACTTGTCCCCCCACAAAAAAAACGAAACACTCAATTGGTCACGAGGGATCGGATGTATTCGCGCGTCATGGCGGCAATGGCGCCGGTAGAAATTTCTTTGGGGCATACGGCGGTGCATTCGCCTTCGTTGGAGCAGCCGCCGAAGTGTTCGTTTTGAATTTGTTTGACCATGCCCCGAGCGCGGCTGGCGCGTTCGGGGTGTCCCTGTGGGAGTGCGAGCAACTGGGCGATTTTAGCCCCTGTAAACAGATGGGCGGATCCGTTGGAACATGCGGCCACACAGGCGCCACATCCTATACATGCGGCAAAATTGAACGCCTCTTCGGCTTTTTTGCGAGGGATGAGGATGGTGTTGGCGTCGGGTTGTTGTCCCGTCCGGACGCTCACAAATCCGCCGGCTTTGGCCACGCGTTCTAGGGCGGACTTGTCGACCATGCAATCCTGTATGACGGGCATGGTTTTGGCGCGAAAAGGTTCGATGACGATTTCGTCTTGTTTGGCAAAATGGTGCATGTGAAGTTGACATGTCGTCGTTTTGGGCACCGGGCCGTGAGGCACGCCGTCGATGACGAGTCCGCAGCATCCGCAGATTCCCTCGCGGCAATCTGAGTCAAACGCGATGGGGCTTTTTCCCTGATGGACGAGGGATTCGTTGATGGCATCGAGGCTTTCCAGGAGGGAGGCCTCGGGGTCAACGTGAAGCTCGTATGTTTCAAAATGGCCGTCGCTCTGGGCGTTTGCCTGACGCCAAACCTTAAATTTCATGGTGATTTCCTCGATGTACGGAGATCTTTAATCCCCCGCCCCTGTGGGGAGGGGGCGAGGGGGTGGGGGATGAGAGGGGGGCGCGGCGTATGCGCGCAGGGCCGGAGGCCCGAGCCCATAGCCGCGTTGGGGGGACACTTCCCCCGCCCAAAAACACCCACAGTAAAAAGGCCCCGAGGTTATTTATTCCCGCTCTGAGATCCCGAGACGGAGACGGTGGTCTCGCCATTGAGGACACTGCGGAAGAACTCGATGAAGGCGTTGCGCGCGCTGCTCATGTAGTAAATGACGAAGTGTGGATTGGATTGGCCAGTGTACTGGAACTGCATGGCGCCTCCGGTGACGGGGCCGGAATCGGTCGTGATGTTGTTGTGGACGGAGCTTCCGGTGGACTCGGTGAGGCCGGCGAGTTGGAGGGCGTCGTTGGTCTCGAAAACCTGGCCGACCCACGGGAGACCTTCGGAGGCGATCATGGCGAATTGGGTGGAGGTCGGTGTGCTGCGATCGCCGAGGCCGACGGTTTGCGCGATATTTTTGGGGGACATGCCGGAGACGGGATCTTTGACGAAACGCGGGGTGAAATTCAGCGGATCGACGGGATCCATCAGGGGTTGGACGATGTGGTTTGTCAGGAAGGTGTCGTAACGAATGGATCCGCTTTCGAGGCCCATGAGCATGCCGAGTAAATCGGCGATGGACTTGTTTTCGACGATGGGTTTGAAGGCATCGGGGACGTCGAGGTTGGGGACGAGATCGACGAAGCTGAGGAGGACGCCGCCGCCGCCGGCAGAGAGGAAGGCGTTTTTGACGCTGTCGGTGAGGCCGAGCAGGAGGCCGGCTTCCTGGGAGCCCTGGCTGTGTCCCATGTAAAGTCCGTAGCTCGGGTCGAATATCGTGTTTTCGGTCGAACCCGGGCGCGGGGGAAGGATGAATTTGCCGGAGTCGATGAGATCGTAGAGCACGAGCATGTCCGCGACGGTCTGTCGGACGCTTTCGCGCACGACGACGGGGTTTTTGAGCATCACCATGTAGAGGGCCGTTTCGCTGCCTTCGTCTTTGGTGCGTTCGCCTTGGAGGCAGGCGTCAAAGCCGACCATCGCCATGGGGACATTGGCGTCGAGCAGGGCCCAGCCTTCGTCCCCCCAATAACGGCAGTGGGTCGTCGCATCGCCGCCTGTGCCGTGTCCGTAGACGGCGAGTGGGAAGCCTTTTTCGGGCATATCGGTCAAAGGCACTGAGACGGCAAAATTGACGACTTCGTCGTGAGGTTTTGAGGTGAGTTTGCCCTTGCTGTCGAACCGGATGTCACCGGAATCGGATTTGTCATAAGAAGGCACGCTTCCGCTGTAATCGCCTTCAATATAATTTTGTGTGACGAACTGGCCGCGGAAGACATAGCCATTGGAGATTTTGGTCCATCCGCCGTCGCCCGCCTTGATTTCGACGGGGATGGCGACGCCGTCGCTGTCCGCCACAAGACGGCCGCGGCCCTTGAGGTGCTTGGCGATTTGGTCCATCTCCTGCGCCACGTCGGAGGTGTCATATCCGGCCGCTGCGCGGATATCCGTCAACGCCATGCCGAGCGTTCCGTCTTTGGCCAGCTTTTCGAGCTGTTCGACATAAAAACGCGTTTTTGAATCGATTTCGGTCGGCGCGGCTTTGGATAAAATATAGCGCAACTTGTTGGACTGGCTTAGCTTGCGCGCGTTCGCCTTCAAGCAGTTGCCCACCACGGCGACGTACCGATCCCCAGGGTGGGGGCCGACGCCGGGCACGGGGCGCATCACCAGCGTGTTGGCGGCCTGAACCATGGTCGTCGTGCGGTGCATGTCGAGATAAAGCGGCACGCGTTCGCCATAATGTTTGGAATCGGGCTCGACGTTGATAAGTTGGAAACAGCTCGACGAGGAAACCGTCTCCGACGGGTCCGGAAACGCCATGGTGTCCAGTGCCACCGACGACCTGAAATAGACCGCGCCCAACGGCGAAAATCCCGCCCGCTCCGTCTCGACACGGTTCACCAGCGAGGGAATCAGCGATCCAATTCCGGGAATAAGGGATTCAATGGCCGCCAATAGCGACAGGTTAGGAAGCGGATAGTTCGTGATCATCGGGCGGCCGGCACTGTCCGTGCGCGTCTCACTCGGGTACGGATACGACAAAAAGTCTTCCAGACTCTGTTCGACGGGCTCCTTTGAAGGCGACATAGCCGTGTCGTATTCATATAAAAATCGATACCGAGTCTCCGGCAAGGCATTAAATTCGTCCATCGAAGACAACGGATCGAGGCTTGGGGTTTCCTTACAGTCGGCATCGCAGTTTTCATCCTCGTCGCAAACCCCATCGCCGCACACGGGCTCATAGTCCTCGACGATCGGAACTTTGCAATCCGCCTCGCAGGTGGTCGGATCCTCGCCCGACTCGCAGCGTCCGTCGCCACACACGGGTGGACAGTCTGCCGGACAGCTCGCGCGCGATTCACCGGCAGAACACACGCCGTCCCCGCATTTGATGACCGCACAGTCCACACGGCATGTTTCGCTGCTTTCGTCGGCATCGCAAACCCCGTTTCCGCAGTTGCAGTCCGCCGGACACGTCCCAAAATCCTCGCTGTTTTCGCAAAGCCCGTTGCCACATTCCGACCCCGTTTTGCAATCCTTCGGACACGTCACGGCACTCTCGCCCGTTTCGCATACGCCATTGCCGCATTCCGCCACATTTTTACAGTCCGCCGGACACGAACTCGCAGTCTCGCCCGCCTCGCAAATCACGTTGCCACATACTGGCTCCGTATTGCAGTCGCTCGGACATGTCGTAACACTCTCGTCCGCCTCGCATACGCCATTGCCGCACAATGTCGCATCATCCGACCCCGATTCCGAACACCCCATGAGCCCAAGACAGGCCAGTCCAAGGACATACCGTTTTGATAATTTCATCGCTTTCTCCGTATCCATTCGAGTCCGAACGCTCGTGTCGGCGTCCGACTGTATGCTCAAAAAATGTGTCATGATGCGGCAGGCCCGGCTATTGCCCGTTGGGCAATACGCCTGGCCGCGTCGGCTATCGCTCGCAGAGCGATACGCCGCCGCTTTTATATAATGGTTTCACTTTATCATGATTTCTATCCTATAACGTCCCCCTAGTTTTTTTTTGTGGGGGGACCAGTCCCCCCACCCCCCCCGAAATGCGAACAGGGCACATGGCTACGCCATGCGCCCTTTTCGCATTTCATGAGCTTGTGAGGCTT
>CAMCLY010000221.1 GCA_945875805.1 uncultured Myxococcales bacterium
TGCGCGCAAGGCCGGAGGCCTGAGCACATAGCCGCTCAGGGGGACACTTCCCCCCCCCCCCCACCCAAAAAAACATTTAATATTTGTGCATATGATGAATAATAATTCTAATAATTAAAAGTAATTAGAATCATATTTACAGGGCGATGCGGAGGATGCGGCCGCGTTCAAACATGGGAATGAGGACGGCATTTTGGTCGGGGGACTGGGTAAAGCGCGGCAGAACGGAGAGATCGGAGTAATCGAACGTGAGTCCATCGAGTTGGATGGGATTTGGGGCGACTTTTGAGAGGGAGTTTCCTTTGAGCGTGTAGATTCCGTCGGAGGCGAGGATGGCGAGGAAGTCGGCGATGGAGATGATGTCGAGGGCATTGCTGGGGAGGGTGTCGATTTTTTGTGGGAAGCCGTGTTTGAGGACGTAAAGGGTGTGATCGTGTACGAACGCGACGGTGCCGTCGTCGGCGATGCCCAGGGCCTGAGCGTCGCAAAGCATGGGGGTGGTGAGGAGGCGTGAGGCGATGGTGTCGGCCTCGATGGGAGGGTAGACGGGAAATTTCCAGAGGCTGCATGTGTCGCGCATCCAAAGGATGAGATTGCGGTGGTGTGGGATTATTTTTCCGATGTCGTGGCCGAGGGTGACATTTTTGAGTGTTTCGGAGTCGGGGAGTCCGTCGCCCATCCCGAATGCGTAGGTGATGGAGGGGTTGTTGTAGGTGGCGGTGTAGACGGCGTAGGACTCAGGTGGTTCGGTTTCTGCGGAGAAGGCGATGCGATCCTGGCCGCATGTGAGGGTATGGGGGGAGAGTCCGTCCGGAATGGGAATGCAGTGAGGGGCGGTCTGTGTGACGTTTGAGAGGGTCGCCATGCAGAGTTCGTCTTGCTGTATCCATGCAAGTCGGCTTTGGCTGGCGCAGACGGGGACGTCGGCGGGGGCAAAGTCAAACCATTGGGGGCTTCCCGGGAGGCATATTGCGGTGCCCGTCTGTGTTTGGGCCATCCATGTGTCGAGTCCGGCTGCGGTGAGTTTTTGGATGTCTGATTCGCCGCATGAGATGTCTATTTTTTGCCAGACTCCGTCTGAGTCTGCGCGATAGGTTCCGGTTGCCGTGAAGAGGATGAGGTCGCCGTCAGGCGTTGAGGTGAAGGAAAAATCGTCGTCCAGGCGTGTGTCTTTAAGGGCGATTCCGTCGTGAATGGGCTGGGTTCCGCCTCCCGCGATGATGGCGATTTTTCCGACGGGGATGGAGGTTCCTGCGAACTGGACGGGGCTGGATGTCAGGTTTGAGGCGGCGAGGAATTCCCCGTCTCCCCGCAGGTGCATGAGTTCAAGCGTATCGGTGGCTTTCCATTCGCGAATTTGGTCGACGGAAAGCCCTGCATGGTAGAAGTCAGTGGTTTCGGATGTCGGCCATACCCAGCCGTCGGAGTGGAGGACGGTGGCGTTGTTTTTTTTAAGTGAGAAGATGCGTTTTGCCGAAGGGGCCCAAAAGAGGAGGGTGGAACCTGAATAGGCCAGGGTGGGGGCTTCTGTGAGGCGCACGATGTCTTTGGTGCATGGGATGCCCATGAGTGGCGCGGACTTGAAGAACCCCGGGACGTAACTGAATACGATGTCGCTTGGGTTTTGAGCGTCGATCATGTGCAATGTCGTATTGGAGACAAACCAGGCCTGATTTTGTCCGTCGGTGGCCAGATGCTGGATATCTCCCTGCCACAGGGTGAGGGCGGATTGTGTTGCAAAACTGAAGAAGTTCAGACTTTTGAAGGTGGGGGCGTAGAGGAGCGCACCGAGTCCGTCGAACCAGGTCTGGATGGCGGTGGGGCCGAGGAGTTCCGTGGAGGCGTATGGGGAGTTTTCTCCGAGTTCGATGCGGTTTTGGACGCGTTGTGCGAGGGATTCCGGCCCAAAGAGGCGAGTTCCCTGGTCGGGGTTGGTGGACGAGAGTTTCCAGAAACTTCCAGCGGTCGAATCGACGGCGAGAAAGTGTTCGCCCATGATGGTGAGGTCGGCGATGGATTCGCAGGGTGGGGAAAGCACGTCGATGGTGCCGTTGGCACGTTGTGCATGGAAGTCGATATCCTCGACGTGAATGGCGAGGAGCAGGGAACGGTTTTCGAGGTATGGGGTGTAGATGGTGTTGTGGTGGATGAGCATCCGTGGCCTGGCGGGCAGATCGTGGGCGTAGAAAGAGTCGAGATCGTCGCCGGGAGTCTGCGTGCCTGCACCGGTCACTGTGGCGATGGCGCCCTGCTGTACGGCGCGAAGGCGGTGTTCTTCCCAGAAGTACAGGGTGTCCTGGGCTTCGATGAGTTGGGTGTACGTCTGAAAGGAGAGTGGGGTGTGGAGGGCGTCGTCGTCGCTGGAAGCGTCTTTGAAGTTTCCTGCCACGGGGATAAGCGGGCTGTCCATGAGGGATGTCGTGGTGTCTCCGTCCCATGAGATGCGGTAGATGTGTGTGTCGAAGGCGATGAAGAAACCGTCTTTTGCGCGACCTAGTCCGATGAAATCCCGAAAGTCGACGTCGCCCAGTCGGGCGCCCGGCGCGGCTTTTTGCGTAGCGAACTGGCCCAGGATCTGGACCTCGCCGGTTTCGATGTCAAAGAGGAGCCATTTTCGGTGGGGATCGGCGATGATAAACCGCGATCCGTCGATGTGGATGAGATCCGTGCCCCAGTTTGACGACCACGATGTGCGTTCGTCGTGGAGGCTGGCGTCGTATGGCGACATGTCGAAGAGGGCGACGCGGGATGTGGCGTCGTAGCGCACAACGTGACGAGAGGCTCTGTCGAGCGCGATCCAGGTCTGGTCGTCGAGCGCAAACGCTGTGGTGGGATCCCATGCGGCTTCGATGGACTCGCAGGCGTCTTGGGATGCCGTGTAAAGGATTGTCGAGGGGACTTCATCGAGGGCAAAAAACGACTGGGTATCGTTGCACCCGGTGGTGAGCGCCATCAGGAATAAGGCGTGAAATATGGGTTTTGACAGGGGCATATAAAAACGGCGGCGTATTGACCGTAGGGAAATAGACGCCGGCGCCGTGCGTATCCGCGCTTTGTCGCGGATAGCGCGGCCGACCGGAAATTTCAGCGTTCAAGGGTGCGCATGGCGGGTTTGTCGGGGGATTCGGGCGCGGGTTTGGTGTAGGATTTTCGAGGGCGAACGGTGGATTTTGCGCTTTTTTTGGAGGAACGAGAACTTTTGGAAGCGCTTTTTTGGGAGGAACGAGAACTTTTGGAAGCGCTTTTTTTGGGGGGATTTGGGAGTTTTTTGCATTCGGCGCCGGTGTGTGGCAGGCCGATGTAGGGGGCGAGATCGGTGCGTTTTCGGTCGGGGGTTTCGAGATCGATGTGGACGTGAGGCCAGGATTCGAGGATGGCGGTGCCGCCCATGAGGGCGATGTGTTCTCCGGCCTGGACGGAGTCTCCGACGTGCAGATCCGGGCGGACGGCGGCCAGATGCATGTAGCGCACGATGTGATCTTTGAGTGGGCCTTGGGTGATGCGAATGGCGATGATGGTTCCGCTGCGCCATTTGCCGTAATTTCGAGAGAACGGATAGACCAGGCCGTAGCCCGGGACGAGGATTTGGCGCGGGTAGGTTTTGCCGGTGCGGCGAGTGGTGCCGGCACGGGTGTCGGCTTTGCCAAAATTGAATGTGTCTTGGCCGGTGCGCCCGATAAACGTGATGACGCCTGGGGTCGCGGAGTTGATGACGGTGCCCATGCCGCCGTTTTCGCTGCCCACGGTGCCGATGTCGAGGCCTCGGTGGCGGCATCGATTGCCGTTGTAAAGGCGCATGAGATTTCCGTAGGGATAGGGCTGGACATATCCCGGTTCGATGGGGAGCCCGAGTTCTGAGGTGGTGTGCGGGCTTTCCCAGGTTTCATAGGGGAGATTTTTGACGCGTTCGATTTCCGCTTTGCTAAAGCTCGCTTTGGAATTGGTCGATTTGGAATTGGTCGATTTTTTCGTCGTCGCTTTGGTCGCTTTGGAATTGTTCGCTTTGGAATTGGACGATTTTTTCGTCGTCGCTTTGGTCGCTTTGGAATTGGACGATTTTTTCGTCGTCGCTTTGTTCGCTTTGGAATTGGACGATTT
>CAMCLY010000222.1 GCA_945875805.1 uncultured Myxococcales bacterium
ACTCAAACCCACAAAAGCCTCTCGCCAATCACAACGCCCCAAGCCTCACCACCTCATGAAATGCGAACAGGGAACATGGCGTAGCCATGTTCCCTGTTCGCATTTCGGGGGGCGTGGGGGGACTGGTCCCCCCACACAAAAAATTAAAAAGATCGAACGTGAACGACGATGCCATCGGCGCCATTCTGACCGGCATTTTGGGCTCCAGATGGAGAACTGCCCCCCTCACCGCCATGTGACTGAGCGTTTTCGGCATAAGCATCCTGGAGCCTGAACGCATTGTTCTTTTCAAATGTTGAGGAAATGCCGGTGCCTGCGATGCCGACCGCGATGCCACCACATCCGCCACCGCCGCCGCCACCAGCTCCGCCGTCACCGCCCATGCCGCCGGCCCCACCGGCACCGGCACACCATGCAGGCGTCTGATTTTGCCCCCCCACACCGCCGTTACCGCCCGTACCGCCTGCGCCGCCATTACCTCCACGGCCACCGTCACCTCCACGGCCGAGATGTACGACATTCGCATAAATATTCGGTGTCGAACTGCTTTGGGCAATCCAGATTCCGAACGAACCTCCACCGGAACCGCCGGGAGTCCCCCCGTTACCGCCACATCCTCCGGCGCCGCCACCGCCGCCGGAACCACCGACATCCCCTACGGGACGTCCATAAGTACATGAAGAATCATTGTAGTTCACAGCCGAACCGCCGGCCCCGCCGCCACCACCGCCCTGGGCAGCCCCGCCGCCGCCGCCCTGAGACGCTCGCCCCCCTATCCACTGCATGTTCTCCACGAAACCATCCGGTTCTGAACACCCAACGCCTGCCGCCCCATGGGAACCGTTGGAACCGTTGAGCCCACCACTCCCATTGGCATATCCACCGGACATGCAGTCGTATTTGCAATAAGCCACATGTTCGGCATAACTGTGTTGGTACGAGTTGTTAGCCCCACCTAAACCATCGCGCGGGTCGGACGAATATCCATCAAAATCCTGAGCCACACCGCCACCACGAGCCACAGCCCCTGTACGACCGTTCGCTTTTTTACACGCACTGTTCGTACCGGCACTTCCACCGGGGGTCGTCTCCCCGTAGCAATAGGCGTCATTGCACTCACGGCTGTCCATGCCGTCTCCACCGTTTGAACCATCCGCACCAGAGCTTCCCGAAACGCCAGCCCCGCCATCACCACCGCGCCCAGACACAATGTCGTTATTGGCCACGATGATCGATGAGGACGCCTTGGCCATATAAATGCCATAAGTATTGACGCCGGGTTCACCGTCTTTGACGGCACTGCTGTCGGCGTCATACCCCACAATCGTAAACCCGCTGAGTATGGTGCGTCGCGAGACTTCTGGAATATAAACGGTCCCGGGATACCCCGAAGGCGACGGCGGAGGGGCCTGCAATTTTGTCGGATTCAACACGATATTGCGCGAGCCAAAATCCGCACTGTAACCGCCATAAAGCTGGACACCGGAACGCATGATGACCTGTTCCATATACGTCCCCGCAGCCACTAAAATGGCGGTATGCTTGCGCGCATCAAACGCCGCCATGGCCTCACCAATCGTTTGATAAGGATGTTCCCGCGTGCCATCCGACTGTTCCGAACGCGCACTGACAAACAGCGATGTGGCCGCATTGCCATCTATTCCATCGCAGTTTCTATCTACATAAGCACTGGATGCCGTCGGATAGCTGGAAAAAATCTCCGGCGAATCCTCGCCCCCATTGAGCGCCTCGCCACATTCACAACCATCCGCCATGATGCCGTTGATATCATGAAACTGAACCTGAATCCGGCAAACCTGATCCAGACAACGGGAGGCGCGATCTACCGACGCGCAATCCGCATCGGTACGACACGACACATCCGGAAGCGCCGCGCCATCCCCCGTACAGAAATATACCTGCCGATCACATCGCTGACCGGCAGGACAATCGCCATCATCCGTACACCGAGCACCCAAATTGAGGTTTTCCTGTTTGCACCCCGTAAACTGACAGGAATACCCATTCCCTTCCAAAAGACACGCCCCCGAAGCATGAAGTTCCGGGGCCTTCCAGCGACTTTCGCAATCTTCGTTACACGCGCCGCAATGCTGGGGATGGTTATAACGCCCCAACGCATCGCGAAACCCCTCATCGACCTGACCGTCGCAGTTGTTGTCCTGACCGTCACACAATTCCTGGGTCAAATCCTGAGCGCTACACGCACTCCACGCATAAGAATCCTCACCCAGCGATTCGCACGTCTGGCGTCCCTGACACACATCTGTCCCCGATGACGCCACGCAGTTTCTCACCATTCCAAGTTTCTTTTCGTCACACGAGCAACTCTCGCCACGCGGAACACACCGCTTTTGCGACCCGCGAAGCTGACACACATACCCAGAAGGGCAACAGCTCTGCTCCCCAACTCGCCCGCTGCATCCCGTATACGGAGAATCCTCCTCACAACTCTGCAGACAGTGCATCCCAAAGTCGCCACTCAGAATTTCGCACGAGTCCGAATACACCCGACAGTCCGCATCCTCGGCACACACCTGACATGCGGATGACTCCAGCTTGATACACGACACCGGGTTGTCGTGCGGATACGGATAATACCCTTCTTCACACCACAGGGGCACACACGTAGGCTTTCCGTCACGCAACACACACGACACCGCGTCCGCAAGGACCTCGCCATCCTTCCCCCTGCGCAAATGCGACACAATATCCGAACACGACGCACCACACGAACCGCAATGTTCCACATGAACGTACTGCCCGGAATCGTCCACAAATCCTTCATCCACAAGCCCATTGCAGTTGTCATCCACACCGTTACAAATCTCACGGGCAGGATCGCCGGCATCACACGTCCAGCCATACTGGCCAGACGCATCGGCCCCACACTGATAGCGGCCCACACATCCCCCAAGATAACATATCGGAAAAAGCGCCCCATCCTCACCAAGTTCGCCATGCGTAATCCCCGGATCAAACATGTCGATCAGGCCATCACAATCGTCGTCCACCCCATTGCAGACCTCGGCTTTGGGCTCCTGTGCATTACACTCCGTCCACGCATACCCCTCAGACGTTTCTCGGCAATACGTCCACCCAGAACACACACCGTATTCATTGGACTGCGTACACACACGCCCCATTCCCTCCTTCCCGGGACCGCATTCGCAATTCCTGTCCCCGGGAAGACACTGCATGTACGTCTCCCCCCCTCGCGTCACTGCCTCGCACGTATACCCCTCCGGACAAGCATCCACCGCACAATCCAATGCGCAAAAGCTCTCGCCCGCAAAGGTCACGCACAAATCCCCCGTGGCATTGCAATGCCCATCCACCGCGCACGTCCCGCACAATCTGGGCGCCGTCCTCTGCACACACACTCGCACGCCAGACGCCCCGCCAGTCCCCGTCCAGCTTTTGCACTCCCACCCCTCGCCGCACGCTTCAGAGTCCGTGCACACGCGCGTACACACGCCCCCATTATCAGGCCCCGAAGGCAAACATATCCCATCCACGCAATCCCGATGCGACGTACACGGTTCGCCAAACTTCCTATCCGCCACTATCCACGTCTCTTCCTCATACGCCACACACTGACCGTCCCGGCACAGCTGATCCTCGCCACAGTCATAGCGCGTCTCACACTCACACGAACCCTCGTCCTTACAGTTCGAACTGCATGCCGCCATCTGAATGGCACAAAGTATCACCAGGCACCAATTACGCTGCTGTCTCATTTCAATCCTCACGATGTAAAAAATCCCCCTCGCCACTTTAGCACATGCCGTTCGACACACCAAAGTTCCCCGCACCAGACGGCCCCACCCCGCTTTCATCCATGCTCACCACCCCATCTGCATGTTTCGGTGGGGGAAGTCTCCCCCTGCGCGGCTATCGCGTCGCGATACGCCGCTACCCCCTCTGCGGGGCTTCGCCCCGCAACGCCCCAATCACCCTCACAAAAAACAAACCAAATACAAAAAACTCACCAAACCCGCCCTCACCCCCGGCCCCTCTCCCATGGGGAGAGGGGGGCATGCTTC
>CAMCLY010000223.1 GCA_945875805.1 uncultured Myxococcales bacterium
CGCGGCGATGCCGCACGGCCCTTTCGCAATTCATGAGGTGGTGAGGCTTGGGGCGGTGTAGAGGTGAAGCTTTTTTGTGGGTTTGGTGTTTTTTTTGTTTTTGTGAAGCATGCTCCCCTCTCCCCATGGGAGAGGGGCCGGGGGTGAGGGCGGGTTTGGGTGGGGTCTGTGTGAAAATCAGACGGGCATGTGTCAAAAAAACTTGACGAAAGAAAAAAAAAGGGGTTTAAGGCCGCCGTCCGTGGGAATTTGATTGAACACGGTCGGTCTTGCGAGTTTGGCTCAGTTGGTAGAGCGCTAGCTTCCCAAGCTGGATGTCGCGGGTTCGAGTCCCGTAACTCGCTTTCGCAGCCTCTGCATTCGCAGAGGCTTTTTTTTTACCCTAAACCCCATGAGGTCTATCTATGTCTTTTCTGCCCGCCGAAGAACAGCTTAAAATCCTCCTTCGGGGTGTCGTCGATTATCACGTTCCCGAAGAATTCGTCAAAAAACTCGAAAAAAGTCGTGCCGAAAACAAACCCCTTCGCGTCAAACTTGGCGCCGATCCCACGGCCCCAGACCTTCATCTCGGGCACCTCGTCGTGCTTCGCAAACTTCGCCAGTTCCAGGACCTCGGACACCAGGTCGTCTTCCTCGTCGGCGACTTTACCAGCCGTATCGGCGATCCGACGGGTAAAAGCGAGACCCGAAAACCCCTGAGCGCCGAACAAGTCGCCGCCAACGCAAAGACCTACACCGAACAGGTCTTCAAAATTCTCGACCGCGACAAGACCGAAATCGTCTTTAACAGCACTTGGCTCGGCAAGATGGACGCGACCGATCTCATTTCGCTTGCCGCCAAATATACCGTCGCCCGTATGCTCGAACGCGACGATTTCAAAAAACGTTACTCGACCGGACGCGCCATCAGCGTACACGAATTCCTCTACCCCTTGCTCCAGGGCTACGATTCGGTCGCCATCCACGCTGACGTCGAACTCGGCGGTTCCGACCAGCTCTTCAATCTCCTCGTCGGGCGTCAACTCCAAAAAGAATACGGCCAGGAATCCCAGATCGTCCTCACCCTGCCCCTGCTCGAGGGGACCGATGCCCGCGTCGAAGACGGCAAAATCGTCGGCGCCAAAATGTCCAAATCCCTCGGCAATTACGTCGGAATCAGCGAACCTTGCGACGTCGTCTACGGCAAACTCATGTCCATCTGCGACGAACTCATGTGGCGTTACTACGATCTGCTCAGCGAGTGCTCGCCCGAAGAAATCGCACATCGAAAAGCCAACATGCATCCGATGGAGGCGAAGCACGCCCTGGCCGCCGAAATCGCCGGGTGGTTCAACCCGGCCGACGACGTGCAAAAAGCTCAGGACGCCTGGAAAGCCCAGTTCTCGGCCAAGAGCATTCCCCAGGATCTCGACACCGTGACGCTCACGGCTCAGGACGGCACCCTCGACCTCATTCGCGTGCTGGTCGAATCCAAACTGGCCCCCTCCTCCAGCGAAGCGCGCCGACTCATTCAGGGCGGCGGCGTCAAACGCGACGGCACTGAAGCCTACACCGATATTCAAACCAAACTTCCCGCCGGTGAATACATCCTCAAAGTCGGCAAACGCCGTTGGGCGAAGATTATCATCAAATAGTTTTTTTTGTGGGAGGACAAAGTCCCCCCACTCCCGAAATGCGAAAGGGCAACGCGGCACTGCCGCGTTGCCCTTTCGCATTTCATGAGGTGGTGAGGCTTGGGACGTGATGTGGGTGGAAGTTCTCCAGAACTTAATCTAAAGCGGCATGGTCTATCCGTCTTTCACGAATACGCCGCGCGCGTCGGCCCATGCGCGATGGCGAATATGCCCTCCATCATTCTTTGGATTATTACATAAGTGATTTATTATCTTCCAATGTATTTATGGCTTTACATATACCTTTGAGCAGCTGGTTAAAACTCGTAGAACGGTTGCTTCCGTCTAGCTTGAGATGGGGGCTGATCATTTCAGAACCTTTTATTTTTGGATATGCACCATGGTTCAATTTTTTGATTTCCTCGGATGGATTTGCAAGTGCGTCAGGATTTCTAAATTTTTTTGAGTTTTGTTTTTTGACGAGTCTATCAAGACTGAGTCCTTGTTCAACAGCAGCCAAATCTCCAAGAAAGAAGGACTCCAGTTCGTGACAGGCAATTCGAATGACGCAGAACCTTGCTTTCCCGGTCTGTGCTACAATACCAGCCAATCTTTCCTTGACATGAAGACAATCCTCTGAATCTTGATCGCGCATGATGAGAAAACAGGTGTTTGGAGCCAACCAGGCACGGATTTTAAGAGCCAGCTGTTTTTCTAAATCCTGTTTTCCATCAAAAGAAATGCATTTATAGTCCACATCTTCCGGAAGAAGTTTTGGAAGAATGGCGTTTAGCATAATTTTTGCCGAGAGCTCTTCAAGCAAAAAAACGATAGTTTTCATGGATCCACTCCATTAAAAAAGCCTTGTTTCCAAAGATAACCCATTTTATCCCCCGCTTGCATATAGGCCACAATTTGTGGATCATCGGCTGCGCGACTAATCTTTGTAAAACCGGTTTCTAACTTTTCCAACCAGAATACTTCACCCAGTTCTGCATCATTCAGAAAATCCGGCGAATGCGTTGAGACAAAGACTTGTCCGCCACGATGAGCATACCCCCGAAATTCTTCACAAAGTTTGGTCAATAATGACAGGTACAACTGATTCTCGGGCTCTTCTATACAAAGAAATGGATGTGGCGTGGGATCGTAAAGCAAAATAAGATAAGCAAACATTTTTATTGTTCCATCTGATACATACCGGTCAATAAATGGATCAATAAACTTATTGTTATGAAATTTTAATAACAGTCGATCATCCGCGGTTTTTTCTGTTTCTATTTTATGAACACCAGGAATACAGGCACACATCCTATCCAATATTTGCTTAAATACGTTAGGATAATTATCCTGAATATATTTTGCAACGAGCTGAAGATTGTCACCAGATTCAGAGAGATGCTCATCATCGCCGTTATTATCTTTTATTCCGCGAGCCAAATTGATCTGAAAATCAGAAACATGCCAATTCTCTATAAATTCTCGAAATTCATTAGCTGCTTTGAATTTTTTGAATTGCCCAAGCCCCTTGATGGCTAAAATGTCAGCGCTTTCCAGATCATGCTCCTCTTTTTGAAGCGTTTCTTCAGTTTTGTCAAAATCATCTTCATTTACGATAGCATGGCCTCTACCATTGCAATAATCCAAAAAGTGAAAAGGCGATCCCGATGAACCTCGCTTGTAGCGAAGAATTTCCCTCTTTACAGCAATTTTATTATTTTCGTCCAATCCAATTTCTAACAGATAGGTGACGAGACGGTTGCGCCTGTTGATTTCCGTTCGATACTGAAGTTCAATCTGAATACTTTCATTATCATGTCCACGAGATACCAGTTCATGATATCCACCTCGATTACGAATGGCTTTGCTCACATTATTGACAAGACAGTCTTTGAGAAAACCAAATACGTCAAAAAATGATGTTTTTCCAGACCCATTTGCCCCTACGATAATGCAGAACGCAGGAATATGTGACATTTCAACATCTTGAAATGTCTTGTAATTATTTAATCGTATTTTTTCAAGCTTCATATCTATACCTCCACTTTGGGTAAACTCTCTATAATTTTGATCGTCCTCCCCCTCCCTTCGATCACGCGCAAGTCGTAGAAAATGTCTTCTTTGGTGATGGCCCCACCGTAATGGCTCCTCCCCCAAACTTCCATCTCTGGTGGCCCAGGAAGTGCGACACCATGTCCTCGTCGCCCCTGGTGTCTTTTTGATAAAACTTGCATTGCACCGTCCAAAACTCGCCGTCGTGCATTTCGAGGACGAGATCGATGCCTAAGTCCGTGGCATTTTTGTCGGATGTGTTGGATGATCTCGTGAAATGACTGCATGGTTTGGGCTCTCTTTGAGGGTGACGGTGACGCATGAAAAAAAGCGGCGGCGTATCCTGAAAGGATAGCCGCCGCGGGCGCGGCGTAGGGGCCGGAG
>CAMCLY010000224.1 GCA_945875805.1 uncultured Myxococcales bacterium
CACACACCAACCACCCACCCACCCCCCCAACCCTTACTTCTTTATCTTCCACCCCCCCCCCCCCCCCCCATACCCCCCCCCCCCCCCCCCGGGGGGGGGGGGGGGGGGGACTGGTCCCCCCACAAACCACAGGACTGGTTCCCCCACAAAAAAATCGGTCACAAATTTGTGTGCTGGGCATCATCGTGTGGGAGGTGATGCGATGCTTCGAGTGACGGAATTGGCATGTGGGCTGGAGCGGCAGTGGAACCGGAGGCATCTGGATGCGCGGAATGTGCCGTGGCATGTGGGTGTGTGGGTGTTGGCGCTTGGCATTGTGTGTGGGGCACGATTTTGTCCGGCGTTGCCCGAGATGCCGGGTTGGTCTGGGAATGCGCTGTTTTTGTGGGGGGATTTGTGTGTGTTGGTGGGGCTTTTGGGGGTGATGGCCGGGCGCGTGGGATGTGGGCGAATGGCGTCGGCGGGGTGGATTGGGGTGTGGCTGACGTGTTGGTGCGGGGTGTGTTTTGCGATGGGGATGGTGTTTGGGAGTCCGCGTGAGAAGCCGTTGCCTGAAGTGGGGGAGGAATGTGAGGTGCTTGGTGAGGTGGTGGCGATGCCGCCTGGGGTCAAACATGCGGAAGTGGTGTTGAACCGCTGGATTTGTGGGGGACAGGTTTCGGGCGGACGGGTTCGTGTACGGATGAATCTGGACGTTGGTCGGGACGGTGAGTGGCGCCGCGGGATGGTGTTTTCGACGCACGGGAGGTTTGAGCGTTATGAGGGCCCTGAGGTGCCGGGAATGTTTGACGCGCGCATGTGGGCGTTGTCTCAGGGATTGGACGGGCGTTTTGACCGCCTGCGCGTGCGCGGGGAGATGGTGGCGCTTGAGTATCATGGTGACACGGGAAGTGTCTGGACTAGGATGTCTGGGGCCATGGAGTCGGCGCGGCGCGCGGTGTATGAAACCATGTCGGCGCAGAGTCCGGAGGGAATAGCGCCCGCGCTGGTGCTTGGTGTGTCGCGGGATATTTCGAGCGAGACCCGGGATGCGTTTGGTCGGGTGGGGATAGCGCATGTGTTGGCGGTCAGCGGCCTTCATTTTGGTCTGATCGCGGGGATGTGTGTATTTTTGTTTGACCGGGTGTTTCGGAGGTGTCCGCGAGTGATGCGGCGCTGGGGGCGACGGCGCGCGGCCTGGCTGGCGGCAATCCCGGTGTTGGTGGTGTATCTGATTTTTGTGGGTGCGCCGATCAGTGCCCGGCGCGCGTTGCTGATGACGTTGATGTGTTTTATGGGGCGCATGTTTGGGCGTCGCGGGGATGGCATGCGATCGCTTGCGATGGCGGCGTTGCTGATCCTCGTGGTGGATCCGATGTCGGTGTTTTCGGTGGGGTTTCAGCTGTCGTTTAGCGCGGTGGCTGGGATTTTATGGAGTCTGGAAGGATATGAGCGCGTGGTGAAACCGCGTTTGCAGGGTCTTTCTGGGCGCTGGCAAACGTTCGTGTGTGGCGTGGTGAGCATGACGTGCATGAGCGTGGGGACGTCTCTGACGACGGCGCCGTTCGTGCTGTACCATTTTGGTCAGCTTCCGATCGTCGGGGTGTTGACGAACTTGGTGGTGATTCCGTTTGTGTCGTTTGTGATGATGCCGTTGTCGCTGTTGACGGCGGTTTTCCTGGCGTTTGGGTTGCCGTGGCACGAAGAGGTGGCGTGGTGCTGTGGCGCGTTGGAGCGTGTATTTGCAGGTTTTACCGGGCGATTTTTGGAGCATGTTCCGCTGACATGCGTGGATATTGCGCCGCATGTGCTGTTGAGTCTTCTTTCTGCGGTGTTTGTTTTTGGGATGTTGTACCGCATGGACACTCGCCGGATTCGGCTGGCGGTGGCGGGACTGAGTGCGCTGGCGTGGGTGGTGGGGATTGCCGTGTGTGTGGCGTGTCCGCGGTGGTGGACGGCGCCGTCCGGGTTACGCGTCACGTTTGTGTCGATGGGACAGGCGGATGCGACGTTGCTGGAGTTTCCGGATGGTCATGTGATGCTCGTGGATGCCGGGCGCGAGCTTGGTCGAGACGCCGATGCGTCGGCGTTGCGTCTTTTGCCGTTGCTGAGGGTTCGCGGGATTCGCGAGATCGACGTGCTGGTGCTGACGCACGGGGATTATGACCATGTGGCTGGGGTTCCTGCCGTATTGGATGGCGTGAAGGTGGGTGAGATTTGGCACAACGGTTTGGCGGAACGCCCGGAGGAACGGGTGTGGCGTGAGTCTGCGCGTCGGCATGGCGTGGCGTTGCGGGATGTCGTGGCCGAACGCGAAGCGCTGGAGGGGGTGCGCGGTGGAGTCCGGGTGGAGGTTTTATGGCCACGCACGCGGTGTGTGGCGTCTTGCGATATCAACGAAAACTCGATTGTTCTGCGCGTGGCGTATGGGGCGTTTTCGGTGGTGTTGATGGGTGATGCCGGCGTGTCGGCCGAGCGTGCGATTCTGTCCGTGGGGGATATTTTGCCCGCGACAGTACTCAAAGTGGGGCATCATGGGTCAAAGACGGCGACCTCGGAAGCGTGGGCAGAGCGCGTGTCGCCGAAATATTCGGTGTTCAGTGTGGGGCGCGGGAATCGTTATCGGTTTCCGCATCGGACGGTGGAGCATCGGTTGTGGGGTCGATCCTCGCGATTGTTGAGGACGGACTTGGATGGGACGGTTGTGTTTGAAACGGACGGATCGCGGGTGCACGTTTTGGTCTCCCGGCGCTGAGTCGTGGACGATTGAGAGCCGCCGTATGCGCGAGCATAGGCGGCTGGCGGCGCGTATCGGGCGTAGCCCGGAGCGTCCGCCGCATGAAAAGAGCGCCATGGAATGGATGAATTTTTGTGTGGGGGAAGTGTCCCCCTGCGCGTCTATGTGCTCAGGCCGTTGGCCTTGCGCGCATACGCCGCGACCCCCTCGTGGGGTTTGACATGAGGATTGGTCGAAGTCACGGAAGATCGTGGGTATTTCGTGGGTGATTTTCGGCGAAGATGCGTTTGAGGCGTTCACGGGAGACGTGGGTGTAGATTTGTGTGGAGGAGATGTCGGCGTGTCCGAGCATTTCCTGTACGGCGAGGAGGTCTGCGCCGTGGGCGAGGAGGTGTGTGGCGAAGGTGTGTCGGAGCTTGTGGGGGGAAATTTCCTTTTGTATTCCAGCGGCGAGGGCGAGGATTTTGAGATTTTTCCAGAATCCTTGCCGGGTCATGGCGGAGCCTCGGCGTGTGACGAAGAGGTCGGTGGAGGCGTCGGATTTGGCGCGTTGTAGGATGGCGGGTCGAGCGGAGTCGAGGTATTTGCGGATCCAGAAGTGTGCGCATTCGCCCATGGGGATGACGCGGTCTTTTGAGCCTTTTCCGTGTGCGGTGATGCATCCGGCGTCGAGGTCGAGGTCCCGGATGGAGAGGTGGACGAGTTCGGAGACGCGCATTCCTGTGGCGTAGAGGAGTTCGAGCATGGCGCGGTCGCGCAGGCCTTCAGGGGATTCCGTATTTGGGGCGTTGAGGAGAGCTTCGACTTCGCGTTCGGAGAGGTAGACGGGATCTCGCTGGGCGAAACGCGGCAGGTCGATGTGTTCGGTGGGGTTTGCGGAGAGGATGCCGTCACCGGTGAGGAATTTGAACCATTGTCGGAGTGCGACGAGGTATCTTGCGAGGGAGCGTTCGGTGAGTGGTAATTCTGGGTCTTGGAGTCTGGATTGCAGGAAGTTTCGGATGTCGTCTTCGGAGACGTTTTCGATTTGGTCGATGTCGTCATTTTTGAGGAAAAGGATGAAGGCATCGATGTCGGAGCGGTAGGCGGCGATGGTGTTTTGAGCCAGGGCGCGTTCGGCCTTGAGGTAGGTGAGAAATTGTTGGAGTGCCTGATGGAGGAACATGATTTGACCTGAGTTTGTGGGAGAGGGGTGGACGTGGGGGGATAGTAGCGCGAAAGGCGTGGAAAGTGAAAAAAGCGGGGCATGGTGGGGGGGGGTGTGTGTGGGGGGGGGCGGGGGCTTGGATGTGCCCAAGA
>CAMCLY010000225.1 GCA_945875805.1 uncultured Myxococcales bacterium
CCCCCCTCGGCCACGGCGTACGCGCGCTGTGGTTTTCAGGGGGGTGGGTGCGTGGTGAAGAGAGCGGTGTTGGGCGCGACCAGAAGGCGCGAAGCGCCCGGCGGCGTATCCGAGGCGCAGCCGAGGATAGCCGACGGCAGGAGGGCGTATCCGCCCGGGGCGGATAGCCCGACAAAAAAAGCGCCGTGGCGGCCGACGAGGCCACCAGGCGCTTTTACCGGGCGCTTTTATAGGAAACGTCAGAATCCAACGGCTTATGCTTTGCCGGCGGAACCGAGGACGGCTTCGCATTTGTGGATGTAGAGTTTTTTGAGCTCGTCGCGGGCGGGGCCGAGATATTTGCGGGGGTCGAACTCGTCGGGGTGTTCGGTGAGGACTTTTCGGACGGCGGCGGTCATGGCGAGACGGCCGTCGGAGTCGATGTTGATTTTGCAGACGGCGCTTTTTGCGGCTTCGCGGAGCTGATCTTCACCGATGCCGATGGCGTCTTTGAGCTTGCCGCCATTTTCGTTGATGATTTTGACGAGATCCTGCGGGACGGAGGAGGAGCCGTGGAGGACGATGGGGAAGCCGGGGATTTGTTTTTCGATTTCGGCGAGGATGTCGAGGCGGATTTTGGGATCGGTGCCGGGTTTGAATTTGTAGGCGCCGTGGCTGGTGCCGATGGAGATGGCGAGGGAGTCGACGCCGGTGCGTTTGACGAAATCGACGACTTCTTCGGGGCGCGTGTAGGTGTGCTGTTCGGCTTTGACGTCGTCTTCGACGCCGGCGAGGACGCCGAGTTCGCCTTCGACGGTGACGTCATACTGGTGGGCGTAGTCGACGACTTTTTTGGTGAGGGCGATGTTTTCTTCGTACGGGAGGTGCGAGCCGTCGATCATGACGCTGGAGAAGCCGCTCTGGATGCAGTCGACGCAGAGTTCGTAGGAGGAACCGTGGTCGAGATGGAGGACGATGGGGATGCTGTATCCGAGTTCCTTGGCGTATTCGACGGCGCCCTGAGCCATGTAGCGCAGGAGGGTCTGGTTGGCGTATTTGCGGGCACCGGCCGACACCTGAAGAATGACGGGGGATTTGGCTTCGACACACGCCTGAATGATGGCCTGCATCTGTTCCATGTTGTTGAAATTGAACGCCGGGATGGCATATCCGCCTTTGACGGCTTTGGCGAAAATTTCACGAGAATTGACGAGACCGAGTTCTTTGTAACTGACCATGTTGGCTCCTTAAAAGTGCCCCGAAAAGGGGGGGCGGGAAACGAAAAGACGGGGAAATTTCTACGACGTGTGCGGCTCAAATTCAACGGGGATTTGCGCAAAGAGGAGAACGCGGGAAAGGCGGTTCAGCCTTCCAATTTTTCTTTGATTTTCTGCATGATGCTTTTTGTGGGCGTGAACTCGACGCCCTGACTTTTGGCGAAAGCCTCGATGTGTTCGCGTTCGTCGCGGCTGAGGCGTGTGGGAATGTCGACCCGTATGATGACGATAAAATCGCCTTTTTGGCTGGAGCCGAGTTTGGGGACGCCAGCGCCCTTGATGCGGACCTGGGCGCCGGACTGGGTTCCGGCTTCGATGGTGACGTTTTGCGGCCCGTCGAGGGTTTCGACTTCGATTTCGCATCCCAGCATGACCTGGGCGACGTGGAGGTGTTTTTCGATGTAGAGGTCGAGCCCGTCGCGCTGGATGGTTTTGTGGGGAGCGACGGAGAGACAGACGTAGAGGTCACCGGCGGGCGCGCCTTGCGTTCCGGCTTCGCCTTCGCCGCGCAACCGCAGACGGGCACCGTCATCGACGCCCGCAGGAATTTTGACGGACACCGTGCGTTTTTTCTCTACCCTTCCGCTGCCCTGGCATTCCGAACACGGCGTCTCGATCTTCTCGCCGGCGCCGTGGCACTGCGGACAGGTGGTCTGGATGGCAAAAAAGCCCTGCTGCATCTGGACGCGTCCGCGGCCGTGGCACGTCGTACAGGTGACTCGCTTGGATCCCGCCGCCGCACCGGTGCCTTTGCACGCGGAGCATTCCTCCATGCGGTTGACGACGATGTCTTTGGTCGTCCCCTTGACGGCTTCTTCAAACGTGATTTCAAGGTCGTAACGGAGATGGTCGCCGCGTTCCGGACCGCCGGAACGGCCTCCGCCACCGCCAAAAAAGCTCCCGAATCCAAACATGTCGTTGAGATGGCTGAAGATGTCGCCCATATCGGGCCCGCTGTAGCCCGAGCCCCGGAGGCCATCTTCGCCGTATTGATCGTAAATCTGGCGTTTCTGAGGGTCGCTCAAAACTTCATAAGCTTCGGAGCATTCCTTGAACTTCGTTTCGGCCTCTGGGTTTCCTTGGTTGTGGTCCGGATGCCATTGCATGGCGAGTTTCCGGTAGGCTTTCTTGATTTCTTTTTCGTCCGCTTCGCGCGAGACGCCGAGTATGTCGTAATAATTTTTGGCCATGTTCTCACTCTTTCGTGGTGGCGCCTGAATGGGAATGACGGTGCACCGCCTAAAACAGCGCCCCGCAAAACGGCGCGTTAGCGTAACCACGGGTTTGGATTGGTCAAATGACTTTTTTATGCGGCGGAAGTCCGCAGACACCGCCCCTTGACATGGGGATTTCCCCATCCAGCCTGGAGAAAAGTCTGAGGCTCCAGAAAGGCTTTTGTCTTTCACCTGTTCATCTCCAGTCTGGAGAGAAGTCTGGAGTTCCAGAAAGGCTTTTGTCTTTCTCCTGTTCATCTCCAGTCTGGAGAAACGTCTGGGGTTCCAGAAAGGCTTTTGTCTTTCTCCTGCTCATCAAAAAAACATATATACATATTGAGATATGACTCGTTTTGCGCTTGCTCGTTTTTAATATAGATTATGTTGCATACATCCGAGTTTTAAACATTTTATATCAAATATTTACTATAAATCTTATTCATATCTTTGATTGAACATTTTTTGTGCCACGGCTAAGAGGTGGACACTTCGGAAGATGCCGGAGTTTTTGAATTTTGGAGGATTGAATAATGAAAAATCATACATGGTTTATGGTCGGTTTGGCCATGTTGGGTTTGGCATGTGCATCGTGTAGCGACGATTCTGGAGATGACGACAAGGGGAATGTGTGTTCTGCAAGTGTTTGCCTCAACGGTCAGCTGACCGCGTGCGTCAATGGGGTAGCGTCAGCGCCAGTCACTTGCCCGAATGGGTGTAATGCCGAAGGGAACGCGTGCGCCGAAACCTCGATCACCACGTGTACCGAAGGCGCCAAACAGTGCAGCGGAAACCTCCTCCAGGTCTGCGCCAATAACGCTTGGACCACCAGTGAGACCTGCGCCAACGGATGCGAAAATAACGCATGTAAACCTTCGGCATCCACCACGTGTACCGAAGGCGCCAAACAGTGCAGCGGAAACCTCCTCCAGGTCTGCGCCAATAACGCTTGGACCACCAGTGAGACCTGCGCCAACGGATGCGAAAATAACGCATGTAAACCTTCGGCATCCACCACGTGTACCGAAGGCGCCAAACAGTGCAGCGGAAACCTCCTCCAGGTCTGCGCCAATAACGCTTGGACCACCAGTGAGACCTGCGCCAACGGATGCGAAAATAACGCATGTAAATCCCCATCTTCCTCCGGAGGCGGTGATGCCGAAGGCGACGGTTGCGATTACGATACGTTTTCAGAATATTGCAACGGTTCAACGCTGGTCTATTGCGCTGACGATGATACCATTGTCATGGAAGATTGTTCTGAATACTCCGCAGAATGCCACGCCATAGCTGACTTTTACGGCGACGGCATTAATGGCGCCACATGTTATGTCTCTGAAGACTTCTGCACAACCAAAGGGGATACGCGCAATATGTGCGTAGATTACTGGGAATTCTCGTATTATGGCGAACAAACTTGTACCACCACCATAGACGGAGCCCTGGTCTGGGAATTCTTCGATGACTGGAACGGAGACGTGTGCGAAGGCTGGTGCCTCGAAGACGGATCCGGCTGCGAATAGTTTTTTTTGTGTGGG
>CAMCLY010000226.1 GCA_945875805.1 uncultured Myxococcales bacterium
CATTCGGGACGCAATTTCCGTTTTCGAGGTGCTGTCCCTCTGGGCACGAGGTGGGTTTGGCGTCGGAATTGGAGTCGTCGCTGCAGGCGGCGGAGAGACAGGTGACGCAGAACAAGGCTGGGTAAATGAGGGTCAGTCGTGGCAAACGAGATTTCATGAGCAAAACCGTGGATGGGGTTGGGGGAAGCGTCGAAACGGGGCAAGGGTGCGAGTGTGGGACGTTTCGTGGCGAAGCGAAGGCGTCTTTATAGGAAATTGTGTCTCAAAGGCAAATACCTCCTCATGGTGTGGCATGGACGCATGGAAGGGGCGCCGTATTTCCCGCAGGGGAATAGGCGCCCCGGCGGCGCGTATCCGCCGTGGGCGGATAGCGCCGCGCCGGGAAAGGGAACCTGGCGGAATGGAGGGGGAAACTGGGTAAAAAAAAGGCGGCCATGGGCCGCCGTGGATGGATGGTGGGAGGGTCAGACGATTTGGCCGCCCGGAGCGGCGACCACGGCACCCTTGACGACCGGGCCGACGGGGACGTAGGGGGGGGCATAGGAGGGGACGGGGCCTTGTCCCATGACGTTGGAGACGGTCTGGGTGGCGAGCCAGATGGTGAAACCGAGGGCGCAGGCGTTGGCGATGGCTTCGAACACGGTTTCGTGGAATTTGTCGTTGATTTCCTGTTTGAGGTCACCGTCGAAGGCATCGAGGATGGCTTTTTGAATATTCTTTGGATTCAGGATGTCGATGACGCCGAGGGAAGGGCAGGCGATGAGGGGCCATGGAGTGTTTGGCATGGGCGGGGCGGAGGGGCCGGGGAAGGCTGCGAAGGCGGGATACCACGGGAAGCCTGGGATGAGGAGTTTGTCGATGTAACTGTCGAGGCATTTGGCGATGCCTTTGGCGACGGCGTCCTTCCATTTTTTGTAATTTTTGAAGGCGGCGAAAGAGGCGTGTCCGGGGTAGGCGTCGAAGAGTTCGGTAAATTTGGCTTTGGCGGCGAGGCATTTGGGGGTGCCGACGATGCTTGGGCCGAAGATTTTGGTTTTATTGGGCTGGAAATTGAGGGTGGCGCGCCACTGGTTGAAGGCGGACTCGGTGGCGCCCAGCATGGTGTAGATGAAGGATTTGTAGAATGCGGTGTTCGTC
Source organism: uncultured Myxococcales bacterium (assembly GCA_945875805.1). GTDB lineage: Bacteria > Myxococcota_A > Bradymonadia > UBA4248 > UBA4248 > UBA4248. The sequence continues at coordinate 1,138 of CAMCLY010000226.1, forward strand.
ATGGCGGAGGTGAGATGGTACATGTGGGTGTCCTGGGTGCCGAAATAGGAAACGATTCCGTCGGCGGCAGGGATACCGGGGCCCCACATGGAGTCGGTGACTCCGCGTTTGTAATTGTCTGCCTCTTCCTGCCCTTTATCCTGGGGGCGTTTCCAGCTGTCTTCTGGCGGCATTTTGTGCTGGTGGCTGGCCACCGTCAGATCGGCCACAACGTAAAACGGTATCAATGCTAGGTTTGCCATGGTGGACTCCCTTTGTTTTTGCAGGCCCATAAAAAAGACAAAAAACCTCATCTATCCTACATGCAAATTCAGATCCTGTCCATTCCTCCCCGTTTCATCGTCTTTTTTTGAGGGGGAGATGGGGCGTTTGGGCGAGGATTATGGGGGCGGCGCCGCCCGGCATGGGGTCAGTTGTCCCCACTTCGCGAGGGCGGTTGGTTGTTTTATGGACGGCGATCGGCATTTCGCGTATGTTTTTGCGGATGAGACCGCCCTTTGTCCCATGATTTCTGGGGGGCGGGGGATGTCCGGTTGTCCCGGGAACGGGGAATATTTGTAAAGGATGGTCATGGCGTTGGAGAATCAGCCTGTGGTGGGCGGTGTCGTCGAGTTTGCCGACAAGGCAAAGTTTCAGCTCGGACTCGTCGTCGGAATCGACGAAAAGACGGGGAAAATCAGACTTGTCCAGTCGGCCGGGCGAGAGCTTGGGATTGCCCCCAAACAGATACAGGTCGTTTTGCCTGCAAAGATGCCGACGTCCTGGACGCTGTCCAACATCGGTTCGGAGCTGCGTTCGATTGAGCTTCGCGCGAAATCTATGTCGGAGATGCTCGTCCAGTCGGGCGGGGTGGAGGATGTCTGGACGGTCGTCGACGATGGGGTGGAGGTGACGCTGGATGACCTGGTCGAGCTGTATTATGACGAACAGGGGGCCGCACAGCTTCTGGCGATGATGTATGCGCTGCGCACCGACCGGATTTACTTCAAAACGGTCCGGCCCGGGGTGTATCTCAGGCATGGGGCCGGCGTCGTCGAGGATCTCCGTCGTCAGGAGGCACTCAAGGCGCAGAAACACGCCTGGCGTCGTGCCTTTGCCGAAGAGGCGGCCCGCGTGCTGGCGATGGAGGCCGGCGCGCGCGAGGCGGCGATGGAGGACACCGTGCTGCCGAATTCCGACGTGCGCGACGCGTGGCAGATGGTCGAGCGTTACGCGGTGTGGGGGGCCGAGTCCAAGGATCGCGCCGAGGCCGAAAACCTCATGCAGGAAGTTCAGAACCGCCTCAACCGCGGGTTTCAGGGCACGGCACATATCCGCGCGCGCGCGTTTTTGAGGGAGGCCGGGTACTGGACGCCGCGCACCCACGTCTCGATGCTCAAATACGACATCGTGGAGGCGTTCCCTCATGACGTCGAGGCGGCGGCATTTGACGTGTACCGTCAGCCCGTCCACGCGGCGCGGCGTGATTTGACGCATCTCCATGTCATGTCGATCGACGACGAGGACACGCTCGATATCGACGATGCCATTTCGATAGAGCGGCTTCCGGAGGGAGGCGTCCGTCTCGGCGTGCACATCGCCGCGCCGGCGGCGAGCATCCCGTGGAACGGGGCGTTGGAAAAGGAGGCGCGGAGACGCGCCACGTCGGTGTATCTGCCCGAACTCCGCGTGCCCATGATGCCCAAAATATTGAGCGAGAACGGGCTGAGTCTGATGGCTGGAGAGCGTCGTGCGGCTATGACATTTTTTTTGACGTTCGATGCCGGGTTCAACTTCGTGTCGTCCGAAATTACGCCGTCGATCATCCGTTCCGGGCACCGGCTGTCCTATGACGTCGCCGAACGCCTCCTCGAAGAGGGCGACGACGTGCTCGGCGATGACTTGCGTCTGATTCAGGAACTGTGCGAATTTTCGGCCGAAAACAGGCACAGCCATGGGGCCATTGACGTCGATCTGCCGGAGTATAAGCTCGTCTATCACTCCGAGGACGACACATACGATTTGCATCCGATCGACGGCAGGATGATGAGCCGCCAGCTCGTCGCCGAGTGTATGATTTTGGCCAATGCCGCCGCGGCCGGCTTTTGTGTCAAAAATTACATTCCCGTGCTGTACCGGATTCAGCCGCCGCCTGTCGGGCTGCCGTCCCAGGAAACCCTCGACGGGATGCCCAACGATTATATGAGGGCGTATGCCTTGCGGCGCTGCATGCAGCCCGCCGTCAATGCCCTCCAGCCGGGAAAACATGCGGGACTCGGGCTGGAACAGTATACCCAGATGACGAGCCCGTTGCGGCGGTATGCCGACCTCCTTGGGCATTATCAGCTCGAATCGTGGTTTCAAAACGGCGCGCCGATGTTTGACGCCGAACACTTCAACGCCGTACTCTCGGAGTCGGAACGCGGGCTTTCCAACGCGCGCTCCGTCTCGCACGAGGCGTATCAGATCGCGACGTTCAAGTACCTGCGGCAGCTCGGGGCGGAGCCCATCGACGCCATCATCGTGCAGTATCAGGCCGATCGCGGCGACGTGGCCCAGGTCACCCTCCTCCAGACCCAGGTGCGCGCCAACGTCGCCACCAAAACGCGGTTTCCTCCCGGAACCCTCTGCCGCGTGCGCATCGACAATATTTCTCCGGAGGACGGAACCCTGCTCGTCAAATTTGTCGATCTCATCGAGACGCATCCGGTGCGCTCGTAAGTTTTCCCTTCTAATATGAGGACACAAGGATTTATCGCCATGGGGCATGTCTCAAGTCGAGTCGTTTTTGTTTGAAACGTATTTGTCAAGATGAACAATGGCGGGCGTGAATGTAATAAAAAAAACGAAACACAGCAGGCCCCCATGG
>CAMCLY010000227.1 GCA_945875805.1 uncultured Myxococcales bacterium
AATCGCCCGTGACGCCGGAATCGCCCGTGACGCCGGAATCGCCCGTGACGCCGGAGCCGGCGGTGGTGCTCGAAAACGCCGTGCTTGCGCCCGTCGAGACGTCGAATGCACCGCTGATTTTCCGCAAAATTTTTGAAGAAATCTACGAGACGTTTTCGGTCGAATCGGAAGTCAGCCGGCGTTATGCCGAGCTCCAGCATGCCACGGCCCAGGAGCGCGCCTCGGATGCGGAACTTCCCAAAGTGGAGGCGGCCCGCGCGCAAATTGCGCAGGGCAATGAAGTGGGCGGGCTGGAGACGTGTCTTGGGCTCAACGAGGCGTTTCACCCGCATCTGGACACGTCGTTGGGTGCCGCGGTGCATCAGTGTGTCGGGCTGGCGCTCGAAAAGATGGATGCGCCCGCCATGGCGGCGGTCTATCTGGACCGCGCGCTTCAGTCGGCATCGACGATCCCCGAGTATTCACAAACGTTTTTGCGTTTTCTGGATCTTGCGCGCCAGACCGATTTTACGAGTACGGCGCCGGAGCGCATCGCCGCGCATGAGGGTGACATCTCGCGCGAGGCGCGGGACGCGTTTACGTATTTTGTAGCTTACAGTTTTGTGTATGGGGCGCATCCGGATCCTGCGCGCGCGCAGACCATGCTTGAGTCGATCCCCGACACGGCTCCGGAATATATTCGCGCGCGCATTCTGCTTGCGACGCTCGCCATTCGCGCGCCGCATTTTAAGTTCAAAACCGCTGCGGAATACCTCAACCAGGCGCTCGATGCGCTTGAGTCCTGCGAACGGGGATACTGCGGTGAACTTCGCGATACGGCCTGGCTCATGCTGGCGCGCATTGCGTTTGAAAATCACGTCTATCCGGCGGCGCATGCGTTTTACCAGAACGTCGATGTCCGCAGTCATCACCTGCACGAATCGATGCTCGAAGACGCCTGGGGTCAGGTGTTTGACAAGCAGTATGCGTCTGCGTTGGCGCTGACCCATGCGTTGCGCGCGCCGTGGTTTGGCAAACGCTGGCACCCCGATCTCTATCTCATCGAGGCCAGTGCTTACCTGGGGTTGTGCCGATATGCGCGCGCGGACGAGGCGGTCCGGCGCCTGCGCGACACGTCAATTCAGGATGCGTCCGTACTGAGGACGTACATGGCCAGTACGCCTGCGCGCGAGTATTACAATCAGGTGATTCAACACGCGGCGCATCCCGGCACGTCGTCGATTCCGGAGCGCATTTATCACCGGGTTTTGGCCGATTTGACGTTCAGAAATCTGCACCGATCCATCGAATTTCTCACCACCGAACATCAGACGTTGAGCCGGCGTGTCCGGGCGGATTTTGTGTCATTGCCCAGACTTCAGTCGATGTATGAGGGCGAGATCGCGTCTCGTCAAAAACTCATGTCGGTGGTGTTGGGGCATATTTATGAATCGGCGCTCAACGAACTCCATGCCCTGGACATCTCGGCGTCTCAGGTGGCGATTGAGATACGGCTGGCCGAACGCAAACGCGAAGCGGAATGTCTGAAGATTGCCGCCTCTGGCGGCCAGTGTGTGCGGGAGACCGAGGAACGGGGCCCGGCCCCTGTCGTCAAGGCGGATGACGAGGCGTTCTGGCGGTTTGACGGCGAGTTCTGGCGCGACGAATTGAGAAGCTACGCGTCGGGGGTGACGTCATTGTGTGCGCCATAGCGGGTCTTGCGCGAAAACGTTGGACTGTTTTATAAGAGTTGCCTCGGTTTTGCGCATCTGGAGGTGGGCCATGAAATGGAATCGGCGGCATTTTATCGGGGTATTGGGCGGATTCGTGGGCATGGTGTGCACGGGGATTGGGGTGCGCCGCGCGTTGCCGGGCAAAGCCGAGTTTGACGACTGGCGGAGTCTGCCTGGGATGTCGCTTGGCCTGGAACTCGACGTGGCGTCGCCCTCGTCGGTCGCCATCGATCTCGTCGCCCGTCATGATGGCCGGGAACACCTGGTGCGCACCTATCGCGGCGCAAAACACCTCGACGTGGAGGTGCCCTTTGTCGAAACCCAGGAAGAATCCTACGAACTTTATGCCGTCGTGCGTGATCCCGTGGGGCGCCGGCTCCAAAGCGATGTCGTCGAGGTCCTTGCGCAGCCATTTCAGTTCGGACTTTGACCGGAATGCGTTAAAATCTGGACGTTTTTTTGTGTGTTCTGCCGACACGCCGGGGCGAGTTCCGGCTTTGATTAAGGCGACAAACGACCATGAATTGCTTTGTATTACGAGCCTGTATGCGACGCCTGATTTGTATGGTGGGGCTGGGTGCAGGCCTGATTCCCCTGTCGGCGATGGCACAAAGTGCCGAGTTTGTCCCCCAGGAATACCGCATCAAAATTGACGACGTCGATATTTCCGAAGCCCCGGATATCCAGATTCGCGCGACGTTTCTCGACAAAAAAGCCCTTCCCGTGTCGCCCAAAAAGATCACGGGCATCAACGTGTTTGCCGATGGCGACATGGTGACGGGCAACCCCAAGATATCGACTCTCAAAGACTCGGATATCCCGTTGGACCTCGCCATCATCGTGCCCATCTCCCAGCGTTTTTCGGAACGCGAACTCGACGAGATGAAAAACTCCCTGGCGCATATCATCGAACAGGCGCGTGACAATGACCGTGTGGCGGGATTTTTTGACGACGGCCGCGCGATCAATGTGGCGCCGCTTGGGGCTTCCAAAGAGGTTACCGAGCTGCTCAAATCGATCAAACCCCAGGCACAGCCGTCGTTTTTGTACAGCAGTCTCGACAAGGCCATCGAAGAGATGAGCGATCCCGCCAAGACGCGGACACCGGCGCGCCGCGCCATCATTCTCGTCACCGATGCCTTTGACACCTATACGTATCGCGCCGCCGACGTGCAGCGCGAAATTTATGATGCGTACAAACGCGCGCGCGAAAACGGCATCCGGATCTACGTCGTGATGTACAAGCCGTTCATCAGAGGGCTCATCCCCATTTTTGAAGGGTTGAGCCGAAAAACGGGCGGGACATACCGTTATGCCGATTTTCCAGAGCAGATTTCCAAAAATATCGATTTTGCATGGGGCGAGATTTACGGCGAGCTCTTTGTCTCGTTCAGACATGCGGGGCTCCGCGAGGGACAGGGCGTGGTGTACAAGCTCGAGGCCATGCGCGAGGGCGGCGTGAGCGTGACGTCGGAGGATTTTCGCGAGGTCAAAATCGGGGAACTCAAGTTCAACTGGAAGCTGTTTGGGATTGTGTGCGGCATCATTGTGGCGGTGCTTCTCGTCGGGCTCATCGTCTTTCTCATCCTCCGCAGTCGCCGCAAGAAACAGGAAGAAATGGAAGCCGCCATCGAGGAACAGCGCATTCAGGAAGGCATTGAGCGCGGCGAGATATGCCCGAAATGCCGCCGCACGATGATGAAGGACTGGAAGGAATGCATGTTTTGCGCGCGGGAGGCCGCCATCGAAATCGACAATGCCAAGGCCGAGAAGCGCGCCAAAGCCCTCCAGGATGCCGAGAAAAAGGGCATCAAACTCGAAGGCCGGATTTGCCCCGTGTGCAACCGCACCATGATGCCCCAGTGGAAAGAATGTTTGTTTTGCAAGGCGGGAATCGGGTTTGAAGGCGGGGCTCCCAAAAAAGGTCTGGCCCCCCTGCCCGGCAAAAAGAACGCGCCCGAGCAGGACGAAGGCGTGCGTTTGTGCCCGGTATGCAAGCGTCCCATGAAAGCCCATTGGACGACATGTCTGTACTGCGAGGCCGACACGGCCGCACAAAAGGCCGCCCCGGTGCCCGAAAAGAAAGTCGCTCCGCCCGCACCGGAGGGGAGAATATGCCCGGACTGCGGTCGTCCCATGAAAGCCCACTGGGAGGTATGCCTTTATTGCGAAGCCAACAAATTCAGGCAATAACGGTTTTTTGGTGAGATGGCGTTCCGGCAGGAGGCGCCATCTTTCCCCCGCCCCTGAGGGGGAGGGGGCAGG
>CAMCLY010000228.1 GCA_945875805.1 uncultured Myxococcales bacterium
TGCTCCCCTCTCCCCATGGGAGAGGGGCCGGGGGTGAGGTCGGGGTTGAGTGGGGCTTTTTGTTTTTGGCTAGGGCTTTTTGTGGGTTTGGGTGAGGGCTTTTATGTTATTGTCGATTTCATTCCTTTTGTTCCGTGGGGGATAAAACCAATGATGCGTTATGGACTTGATGCGTTATGGACTTGATGCGTTATGTGCATTTGTGGTATGAAAATTCGGACATCATGGGGGTGTCGTGGATAATTGAAGGAGTCGTGGGATGAAAAGATGGGTTTCTCTTGTGTTTATGTTTGTAGTGTTTGGTCTGTTGCTTGTGGGGTGTGGCAATTCTCCAAAAGATGCAGCCAAAAAATGGATGCAAGCCATTGAGAAAGGCGATCTCACGGAAGCCAACAAGTACTCTACAGAAAAGACACATTTGCTCAATGGTATGATTGTCTCTATGATGGATAAAGCTGGCAAAGAGGGTAAAAAAAGTGATAAAGATTTTAAAGAAGGCCTGAAGAAAATCGATGAAGCCCGAGTGGAGATCGATGGTGATGTGGCCAAAATCTATTCATCGGACGATGATAGTAATCCGATGACCCTTAAAAAGGTTGACGGCGACTGGAAAGTTGATGTTCAAAAATAGTGCAGTCTCAGGGGTTGAGTCGAGATTATGTAAAAAAAAGCTGTGGAGACGCAGCTTTTTTTATATCATCGGTGTTCCTTTGGTGGTGCTTCTGATTGGATTTCTGGCGCTTGTCGTGAGCATGGTTTATGTTTATCATGGAAAACAATTTCCAGCGCCGCCGGAAGTCTCTGGAATTCAACCGTATTTAAAGAATGGTGATATTATTTTGCGTTCGGGGATTGGATTCTGGTCGGAACTATTCCGTCAGAGCAATACCAGAGACAAGCGGTTTTCTCATGTTGGGATTGTTCTTGTGGACGAACACGGCACGGTTTCGGTTATCCATGCAGAAGGCGATGATCTGACCGGTCAGGGAACGGTGGGGATCGTGTCTTTGGAACAATTCGTGGGTGAATCTGTGGACATTGGCGTCAGCCGTTTGCGCGATGTGGATCAGAATGTTTTTGCCTCCGAGGCCAAAAAATATCTTGGACGTCCATTTGATTGGAAGTTCGATTCAGAGTCCGATTTGGAAGTGTATTGTACAGAATTGGTGGAGTTGGCCATGAAACGCCGTTATCCTGAGCGTTCATTGACTCGCAACAGCCAGAATATCATCCTCCCGGAATCATGTTTGGATGATCGTTATTTTATAGAAATTGTTTTGCCGGATAAGGGGAAGGGTGCCGAATTGTTTTGAACATCAATACGGGTAGAGTTGTGAAGATTGAAATGCCGGAGTATTGTGATAAATACCGGTCACTCGGTGTATGGGGCAGCACCTGAGTACAGAATCGGCGCATTGACGCACAGAAGTTTGGGGGAGAAGAGATGTTTGGATGCAGGCGCGGATGGCACAGGGGGGCAAATAGAAAATGCGCGTCAATGAGGAGAAAGAAAAATGTTAAAGATACTCTTTGTATGTCACGGCAATATTTGTCGATCGCCGATGGCGGAATTTTTGTGTCGGGATCGTTTGGAGAAGATGGGGCGGACAGACGTCGAGGTGGCCTCTGCGGCCACGAGTTATGAGGAGATTGGCAATCCGGTGCATCCGGGCACTCGCCGTGTGCTGGCAGGGGAGAACATTGATACCCGTGGGAAAGTGGCGCGGCGCATGACGTCTTCCGATTACGATGTCTATGACTGGATTGTTGCGATGGATTCCGAAAATCTTCGCAACATCAAACGCATTGCGGGCGGTGATCCGCAGCACAAGGTCAGGTTGTTGCTCGATTTTGCGTCGCGTTCTGGCGAAAGTATTGCCGATCCTTGGTATACGGGGAATTTTGAGGAGACGTATGACGACATCTGTGACGGTTTGGAGGGGATGTTTGAGCATTTGGGGATTCGACCGGTCAAGAAGTAGGGTGGCTTTGGAGTGCGCAAATTTTGAAGTGCCGGCAGGGCGGTGTCTTTGGTGGCGAGTAGAGGGGGGCGGCGCGTATTTGCCCGCAGGGCAAATAGCGACGTTGGGGGGAGACTTCCCCCCCACACACAAAAAAAGCCATGAATGGAGCATAGTGCATGTTTTTTGTGGATATTGGGACGTCGGTTCCTGCATCGCCCGATTCGTCTCGGATACGCGACATTGAAGCGCGTCTTTGTGGGCAGGCGCAGGCCATTGCGGGACAAAGGTCGTCGGCGGCTCTGGCACGATTGGAACGCGCGCGGAAGTGGACGGCGCAAATGCGGGTCGAGCGTCTTTGCGATCCTGGCTCGCCGCTCTGGTATCTTGGGGAGTGGGAGCGTTTTGTGGACGGCGAGAAATCCGCACCGCGCCTTGGGGTGATATGTGTGCTGGGGACGGTCTGCGGGCGATGTGTGGTGATCGTGGCCAACGACAATACCGTCAGTGCCGGGGCATGGTGGCCTCATACGCCGGAGAAAATACAGAGGGCGCAAAAGTTGGCGCTTAGGATGCGGATTCCTGTGATTTATCTCGTGGAATGTGCGGGTCTTTATCTGCCGACACAAAGTCAGACGTTTGCGGGTTGGAGCGGGGCTGGGGCGATATTTGAGATGCAGGCCCGGCTCAACCGGTCTGGAGTGATTCAGCTTGCCGCGGTGTTTGGGGACTGTGTGGCGGGCGGGGGATACATGCCGCTTTTGTGTGATCGCATTGCCATGACGGAGTCGGCGACGATTTGCATAGGCGGTGCGGCGCTCAACAGGAATGCGCATGGGGGGGAGGCGCGTCGTCTTGGTGGGCCGGATGTTCATGTGCACCATTCGGGATGTGCCGAAAAGCGCGTGCCGGATGATGCGTCTGCGATTTTGTGGTTGCGTGAACAGGTGGGACGTTTACCGACATCGGCGGTGGATTTTTATCGGGTTGCGGAGCCCGTGGACTCGCCGTATCGGGCCGAGGAGCTTTACGATATTTTGCCGTGTGATACGTCCAAAGGGTATGACATTCGTCAGGTCGTCGCACGGCTTGTGGACGGGGCTCAGGTTCGGGAACTTCATCCGGAGCTGGGGACGGAAATCTGGTCGTGTCTTGGTTTTGTCGATGGTCTGGCGGTGGTTTTTGTGGCCAACAATGCGCATGCGACCCAGTCGGAGGATGGTACCTGGCATCCGGGCGGGGTGCTTCATGCCGAGGGTGTGCAGAAGATGCGCATGATTTGTGCGGAGGCGCGCGATGACGGATTGCCGGTGATCTGGCTTCTCGATGTGTCTGGTTTTGACATTGGCGAAGAGGCGGAGCGAGCGGGGCTTTTGAAGCATGGGGCGAGTCTGTTGCGCGAGTTGTCGAATGACGGCGACGCCCCGCATTTGTCGGTGGTGTTGCGGAAGGCATCCGGGGCGGGGTATTATGCGATGAAGGGATCACCGTTTCATCCTGCCTGGACGATTGTGACCGCACTTTCGCGTATTGAGGTGATGTCGCCCGAGGTGTTGGCGGCCACGATGTACGACCGAAAAATCGCGTCATCTGCGGAAGGCTCGCCGGAACGTCAGCGACTGGAAGCGTTGCGCCGTGAAACCCTGGAGCGACAGCGCGCTTCGACGAGTGTGGAAGCGGTGCTGGAGCGCGGGGATGTCGACACCTTTGTGTGTCTGTCTCAACTGCCCGGCGCGATTTTGACGTTTGTGCACGCGGCGTATCAGTCGGTAGGGCGGCCTGTAAAACCGCCGCGGTTGTGGTCGGTTTAAACCCACAAAAACTCGGGCTAAAAACAAAAAAACTCCACCAAAAACCGCCCTCACCCCCGGCCCCTCTCCCATGGGGAGAGGGGAGCATGCTTCACAAAAAACAAAAAGCCTCACCAAAACCCGACCTCACCCCCGGCCCCTCTCCCATGGGGAGAGGGGAGCA
>CAMCLY010000229.1 GCA_945875805.1 uncultured Myxococcales bacterium
CCGCGGGGGGAGCCTTTTTATTGGGCACCTGGGGGGGGGGTCGCGGCTTCTCGTGGCTTGCCCTAAATCGCCGCGCGGGGGGCGGCTCCCCCCACCCCAAACCAGAAGTGGAAGGCTATTTCAAAGCGATGCCGTATCGTTGGAGGGGTGAGGGTTCTTCGGTGTTGTAGATGATGAATCGCGGTTTTCCCTTGATTTCGCGCAGGCGGACGATGGCGCCATAACTTGATCGCACGCGGTGGTTGGATGCGTCCCTGTTGTCTTCGAGGACGTAGTAGAATCCATGTTCGAGTTTGAGGGCGTTTGTTTGTGAGAAGAGGAGGTGTTGCGGGGAGAGGATGGGATACCAGCGTTCGGGTTCAGGGATGGAGTCCGTGTTTTGTTGGGGTTGGGGTTTTGGAGTGCCGTAGGGGAGTTCGTAGGTGATGATGGGGGCGAGTGCGTTCACTGGGGTGGCAAATTGCGTCAGAGGCGTGCCATTGACGCTGGGGTGGTATCCTGAGAGCTGGACGGTATCTCCGGGCAAAGCCACGATGCGTGCGAAGTAGGCGCGCCGTAGTGGAGAGCCATTATCCTCGATGGTTTCTTCGACCATGACGAGATCGCCGTAAGTCGGTGGTTCAAATCGAAATGCCGTCCGATCGACGAGGACGACGTCGCCTTTGTGCAGTGACGGTTTCATGGAGTCGTTGCCGACCCATGTGCGTTGCAAGATGGCGTGTGTGCCGAGATAAAAACACGACACAAAGGGCAGCCAGAATGTGAGGAAGGCAAGTCCAGCCTGTGCGAGGATTTGAGCGCGTCCTGGGGTGGCGACAGGGTGAGACAGGAGGGCCATGTTGCGGGCCATCCAAGTGAAGAGGAGGATAATCAGGGCGGCCGCGAACATGGGGATGGGGAAGAGATCGATGGCCATGGCGGTTCCGGGGACGACGACGAAGGCGGCGGCCGTAGCCAGATTTTGTATCACGCCGTCGACCGTGCGGTGGCGCAGGCACAGGGCAGTTCCAGGTGAGAGCAGGCCGAGGGCGGCCAGCATGAGGGGACTGGCTGTGGAATAAGTCCGGACGTTCGGTACGGAGATACGGGGAGACTGTGTTTTAGGCGTCTGTTCGGTTTCCGGTGATGTGGACATATTTATAGGAATGGAACGGTGCGCGTTTTTTCCCCATCGGAGGGAAGGAGCAGGGGGATGAGCTCTTCGCTCTGACTGAGGGAACACATCTGCATGTCGGCGGAACTGCCTGCGACGAGCGTCTGGGTGATGCCGTTTTTGGTCAATTTTATCGTGTTTCGGACGAACTCCGGGCTGTCGGCGTCGTATTTTTGTTCTTCGACGTATGAGGTGAGGAGTTTGAGTCGCGAATTGGCGAAGGAAAAGACATACGTGCGGGATGCGTTCATCGGCCCGTTGGTGCAGTGTTCGCGGCGCGTGACGATGAGTTCCGGGAGTTTGTCGCCATTGACGTCTTTGGTGGTCAGGACGGAGGGTGAGAGTCCCTGCGGGAGATCGAGGGTAGTCCATGCGAGGCGTCCGTTGTCGAGTCCCGCCACGACCAATTTGTCGTTGGAATAGAAGACCATTTCGGGCATGCCCGTCCCGGTGAGTTCGGTTTCGAGGCGCGACCATGTCGAGTCGGATTTGGCCACTTCGCGGTCGGTGCGCAGGATTTGCGCCCAGATTTCGTCTTGGAGATGGAACGCGATTTTCCCCATTTTGTTTCGTGCGATGGAGGCAGGTTTTTTGGGGGAGATGGGGCATGACCCGACGGCGGCTTCATCTTCGTTGGGGTCGTCCTGATCCCAGTCTCTCACGAGGACGCAGACGCGCCATGCGCCATTCATGACGGGAGATTTTTTGCTCAAGGCGCTGTAGTCGACGGAGACTTCAAAATCGTATCCTTCGGGTCCGATAAATCCGACGGCTTCGAGTCCGCCCTGTTTTCCCGAGAGGAATTTGGCGGTAGCCTTTCCGCCGTCGACTTGTGGTCCGATGTCGAGGGAGATGCCGCGCGTGGCGCCCAGGGATTTTCCGTCGCCGGATTCGGGAGTGATCCAGAGTTCGACGCGATCGGACTTCCATTGTTTGCGCTTGGCCACGACGGCATTGTCGTTGACAGAAATGACGAAATACACTTTTGTAGCGCTGTACTGGGCCATCATTGACGCGCTGAGGTCTTTTGGTCCTGTCCAGTCGTATTCGTATTCACCGGCCAGGAGCGTGCTGAACTCGACGGGAGTGACGCCGTCCCAGTCGTTGAGGTTTCCGTCGACGTGCATGGATTTGTCGTCGGCGAGTGGAGCGACGTAATCGAGCGTTTTTTGGTCTTCGGGATTGCCTTTTCGAGGTTTTTCCTTTGCCGTCGCCGTTGCGGCGACGAGGCACAAGCACACCATTGCTATCCACCACCGTGCAGACATCCTCATCCTCCTGTCGTTCTGATGATTTCATATTATCCCGCGCGCCCCGCGTGGGGCGCGCATCATAAGGTCTTGCGCCGGGTTGTGCAACGAATTGAATTTTTCTGTCAAACTATGAATGAACCCCAGCTTCATACGAAAACCGTGAACATTGATGCGCGTCGCTGCAAGTCATGTGGATTATGCGTGCGTGCCTGTGCGCATCACAGTTTGCGCATTTCATCCTCGCGCAACCGTGCGGGATATTTTGTCGTCGAGCGCGTCCTTCCTTGTGTTGGGTGTGGGCTGTGCGTTTTGACGTGTCCGGAGCCCCAGTGTTTGAGTTTGTCGGAGGCGTGATCGATGAGACGAGCGTTCATCAAAGGGAATGATGCCGTGGTGTGCGGCGCGCTTTTGGCGGGTTGTCGGGCGTTTTTTGGGTATCCCATCACCCCGGCGAGTGAGATTGCGCACGATGCGATGGAAGCCATTCCCGGAGCTGGTGGTATTGCGTTACAGGCCGAAAGCGAGGTGGCAGCGATAAATATGTTGTATGGGGCCGGGGCGGCCGGTGTGGCCGCGATGACGGCCACCTCTGGTCCTGGGTTCAGTCTAATGCAGGAAGGGATTTCCTACATGGCGGCTGCGCGCGTCCCCGGGGTCATTGTCGACGTCATGCGATCTGGTCCTGGGCTGGGCAACATTGGTCCCGAACAGGGGGATGTGGCCATGGCCATATATGGCGGTCACGGCGATTTTCGCGTGCCTGTGTTTGCACCTGATTCTGTGCGCGAGATGTTCGACATGACTTCCCTTGCGTTTGACACGGCATTTAGATACCGCACTCCAGCCATCGTTCTGGCCGATGCGTTTGTGGGGCAAATGATGGAAACCCTCGATCTTCCCGACGTTTTGCCCGCTGCCGATGCGGTGCCCGCAGTGCGTTATCCTCTTCCGTATGCCACCGACGGCACCACGGCCACGTCTGGACATATCGTGTCTTCGCTCGAACTCGTGCCTGCTCGCCTGTCTCTTAAAAATGACGCCCGGTTCGATGATTACGCACGCATGACGCATGAGCTTCCCATGACCGAGGTCGATGACCCTTATAGGGATGCACCTCAAAAAATCGTGCTCATTGCCTATGGCATTTGTGCCCGCATTGCACGCGAAGCCGTCGATGTCGCTCGCAGTCTCGGAATCCGTGTTGCCCTTTTTCGGCCCATGACGCTGTGGCCTTTTCCGGCGAGTGAACTCCTCGCCTGCGCCACGTCAAGCGCCAAAATTACCGTCGTCGAACTCAATCGGGGTATGATCCGGGGTGAAGTCGAACGCCTCACCCGGCGCCCTGTTTCAGGGTTGCACCGCGATGGCGGCATTCTCCCATCAGCGGATGAGATTCTCGAATGCGTGATGCGTGAAGTTCAGTCCTGAACTCGTGGCATCACGACCCGGCGCCCTGTTTCAGGGTTGCACCGCGATGGCGGCATTCTCCCATCAGCGG
>CAMCLY010000230.1 GCA_945875805.1 uncultured Myxococcales bacterium
GCCCCGAATTTTCGCTCAAGCCCGTGTCGGAGCGTCTGAGCGAACTGCTGCCCGAACGCGAGGTGATTTTTGCCGAGGACTGCATCGGCGAGGGGATCGTCGAGCAGAGCAAACGCCTTGAACCGGGCCAGATTCTGCTTCTCGAAAACCTGCGTTTCTATGAGGAGGAGGAAGGCAAACCGCGCGGGAAATTCGCCACGGACGAAGAAAAAGCGGCCGCCAAGAAAGCCGTGAAGGAATCGCAGAAAAAATTTGCGGCGTCGCTGGCCGAGCTGGCCGACGTCTATGTCAACGACGCGTTTGGCACCTGCCACCGAGCCCATGCCTCGATGGCCACGATGGTCCCGCATTTTGGCGAGAACAAGGCCTGTGGTTATCTGCTTCAGAAGGAAATCAAATTCCTGGGCAATATCGTGTATGATCCGGAACATCCGTATGTCGCCGTGCTGGGCGGAGCCAAGGTGAGCGACAAAATCGGAGTCATCGAAAGCCTCATCGAAAAATGCGACCAAATCTGCATCGGGGGCGCCATGGCCTACACGCTTCTCGCGGCCAAGGGCGTCGATGTGGCTGCCAGCCGTGTCGAAAAAGAAGCCCTCGACATCGCCAAATCGATCCTCGAAAAATCGGCCAAATCCAAGTGCGAGCTGCTTCTGCCCGTCGATCACGTCGTTTCCACGGCGCTGGACGACACGACCCCGAGCGAAGTCGTCGACACGTTCAAGGCCGGCCAGATGGGCCTCGACATCGGCCCCAAGACGCGCGAGCTCTATGCGTCGGTCGTGCGCAAGGCCAAATCGGTGTTCTGGAACGGCCCGATGGGCGTGTTTGAAAATCCGCGTTATGCCGAGGGCACCATTGCCGTCGCCAAAGCCCTGACCGAATGCACGGGCTGCACGGTGGTCGGCGGCGGGGACTCCGCGGCGGCCATCCGTCAATTCGGCCTTGACGACAAGGTCACGCACGTCTCCACCGGCGGCGGTGCCTCCCTTGAGCTTGTCGAAGGCAAGGAACTTCCCGGCGTCGAAGCCCTCCGCATCAAGTAATTCTGCGGTCTGGGCGCGGGCTATCCCCCTGCGGGAGGATACGCCCGCTCGCGGCGCTATCTGCCTGCGGGGCAGATACGCGCCGCTTCTTTCATTCTTTCCCCCCACCCTCCCATTCATAGATAAGGACAAACCATGCGCAAACCTTTTATTGCCGGCAACTGGAAGATGAACAACACTCGCGCGGAAGCGCGCGAACTCGTCACGGCTCTCAAACCGCTCGTCGCTTCCGTCGACGGGGTGGAAATCGCCGTCGCCCCGACCTTCACCTGCCTTCAGGACGTCGCCGAGCTTCTCAAGGGCTCCAACATCGAACTGAGCAGCCAGAACATTTCTTATGCCGCCAAGGGCGCCTATACGGGTGAGATCAGCGCCGACATGCTCAAGGATGTCGGGTGCAGCCACGCCATCATTGGTCACAGTGAACGCCGCCAGTACTTTGGCGAGACCGACGAATCGGTGTCCAAACGCGTCCGTGCCGCCCTCGACAACGGCATCGTTCCCATCGTCTGCATCGGGGAATCCCTTGACGAACGCGAAGCGGGCAAGACGTTTGACGTCGTGCTGGGCCAGCTCGTCAACGGCCTTTCGAGCGTAAAACGCGAAGAATCCGCCACCGTCGTCATCGCCTATGAACCCGTCTGGGCCATCGGCACCGGCAAAACCGCCACTCCCGAACAGGCCCAGGAGGTTCACGCCGCCATTCGTGCCAAACTCGCCGAACTCTTTGGTCAGGACAATGCCGACGCCATCCGCCTCCAGTACGGCGGCAGCGTCAAAGCGTCCAACGCGCGCGAACTCCTCGGTCAGAAGGACATCGACGGCGCGCTCGTCGGTGGCGCCTCCCTCAAGGCGGATGACTTCGCCGCCATCATCAAGGCAGCCGTGGCATAATCATGGCGATGGTGTCGTCCGGATCCGCATCCGCCAAGTTCATCTTGTGCGGGGAGCATTTTGTCATGTCTGGTTCGCCCGGAATCGTCATTCCGGCGACGAACCTCCGCACCCATATCTCTTTGAGTAGCACGGACTCCCCCGGCGTGCAGGTCGAATGTGCCTTTCGCATCGACCAGCCCGTATCCGACACCACGCCTTACGAAAAGACGGCGGCCTCGCTGATCGGCGAGGCCGCCTATCTTCTCGATATTGATTTGACAGAATCCGGAATCGAAGCCTCGATCAAAACGACGATTCCGCCCGGACAGGGGGCGGGTTCCTCCTCATCCCTGTGTCAGGCCATTATGCAGGCCATGTTGCAACACTTTTTGGCCTCGCACGAAATCCATCCCAATTATCTGATGTATTTTGGCCGCCAGCTCGAGCAGAGATTTCACCCGATATCCGGCATCGACAACAGCGCCATCGCCTACCGTTGCCCCATTTTCTTTGAAGGCGGGGCATGTTACCGAATTCCCCTTGGGACAGAATTTTGTTTCGTCGTCGGATCGACCGGAGCGCGCACCGGGACATCGCCCTACGAAATCATGCACCGGTGTCGCACCGAACACAATCTGTGTCACCGTCTCTATGTCGAAGCCGAACGGGAGATGCCCGAACTTGCCCGGCAGATGTTCGGACACCTCAAGGAAGGTTCTGTTTCCAAAACCGGCAAACTGATGAATCGTGCCCATGCCATTCTCAATGGCCTCGGTCTGAGTACGCCAGACATCGAAGCGGCCATTGAAAAAGCCCTGGAACTTGGCGCGTATGGCGCAAAACTTACCGGCGCTGGCGCTGGCGGATTTGTCATAGCCCTCGTGCCGTTTCAATCCATCGAACGCATACAAAAAGCGTGGATCCAACTCGGTCTGACCAACGTCAGTTTTATACAGATTCATTGATTTTGACTGTAAAAAGATGTTGGGCCTTGGGCATGTCAAACTGATAAATCTTGGCCGAATTATCGTCGCCGACGGTGGCGGTGGTGCCTCCTATTACACCGATCAATATAAAAATACATTTGGCGGCGGTACCAACGGCGGCGGAAACGCCTCCGATATCGGGGGTATCCTTCGTCAAAACTCTGGTTACGCCAGGCTAGGAGGAATGGGCACCCAAACCAAGGCCGGCAATGCTGAACTCCACCCCGACGATTATGCCTATTATGTGAATCACACCACCAACACTTCCGCCCCCGGTGGATTCGGCATGGGAGGAACCTATTATTCCGTCAATACCGGACTTTACATCGGCGGCGGCGGTGGCGGCTGGTACGGCGGTGGCGTCAATTGGCGCAGTTATGGCGGCGGCGGTTCCGGTTATGTCTATACCGCCGACACGGCCAAAAACTGTCCCGAGGTTGCAAACTGAACAGTACATACTACCTCACCAACGCCCAAACCATTGTGGGCAACGCTGTCATGCCTGCCCCCGGCGGCGACGTCCAATACGGTCAACCGGGCGACGGTTACGCACGCATCACACTCATCAAATAACGATTCAATACAATTAAATATATTTGATGGGACCTGCTATCGGCGAATGCCGATACGCAGGTCTTTAGCCAGGCTATCGGCATTCGCCGATACGCCTGGCTTTTTTTTGTCAGATTAACACCACGCAATCATGGGCGAATCTTCCCGTGGCAAGCCTAAACCAGTGACGCACCTACACCATCGATATGTAGGTGTATGTAAGTGTGTACATTGTTGTACTGCATGGGATTGATCAAAATCTGTTTAGGTGTTACACGGTCGCGCGTTGATATAACTTATTTGTTATTTCAATCCAAAACGGTGTGTGCATGTATTTCCGACCGGAATTTACTGATTTTGATAGATTTTGAAGTCAATTCGGCCGGGTGGTGTTTTTCCATTTTCTTATAAGGAGAAACGA
>CAMCLY010000231.1 GCA_945875805.1 uncultured Myxococcales bacterium
CCGTCGGCGAGGCGGGCTTATACGCAGGTTAGAACCAGACGTCAAATTCTTTTTTAAAATTTTTTCGCGGGGGAAAAATCCCCACACGCGCCCCCGAAACGCGAAGAGGGCGCGCCGCGTTACGGCGTGCCCTCTTCGCATTTTCATAAACATGTAAGACTTGGGTCTTTCGTGTTTCGTCGTTCCCTTTGGTAGGGTGAGGTAAGCGTTTGGGGGATGGGCAAAGCCCTCCCCCAAATAAATTATCGTTTCACAAGATCGGCCGCATTTCTGGGGGCAATTTTAGATTTCGAGAAATCATAAACGATAATGCCCGTCACATCATACGTGGTACTGGGGGTTACCATGCCATCGAGAGCAGACGTTCCGAGTTGAAAATCGTCAATATAAGCATTGACCCCAGAGGCATCGGTGCATGTCCAGACGCCTTTATCGGAACTGGCCCCGGTGGTCAGTCCTTTGACCGTCACGAGCACGGAATCATATCGGTTTGGATGGGCTGCAGATTCCGTGGCCGAAATTTCAATGGGAACAACACTCCCGGTGCCTGTTTTGGAGACCTTGGGCGTCTTAATCTCGACAAAATTATAATAGATGGCAATATCCCCGGAAACCGTAACCTTATCCCCAACAGACACAGTTCCGGCGCTTGTCGCATCAAAGACATAAATGCCGGCAGGTGCATCGGGTTGCTGAATAAAGAAGCCAGTCTTTGCAGCCGTGCTGTAATTGACTCCATATCCCGTCACAATCCCTTCGACCATGACTTTGGTTCCCTCTTTGAGGGTTCCTGCGATGTAACTGTTTCTGATTTCCTGAATGGGCGTTGTCGAAAGCGGGCAGCCGTCCACCGTTCCCGGAGCCGCTTCGTTGGGGCATGCATCGCAGGCATCCCCGATTCCGTCGTTATCGGAATCGGTCTGATCGGTATTGGCCACATCACTGCAATTGTCGACGTCATTTTTGATACCGTCGCCGTCCTTGTCGGTGGGATCGAGTGAACCGCATGAAGCGTCATTTGTGGCACAAAACGGATAAGGATCACATACATCACCATACTGATCGCCGTCAGCATTGGCCTGCATCAGGGATTTGTCCTGCGGGCGGATGGGATTGAAGACCGTCGGGCAGTTATCCTTGTCATTGGGGATACCGTCACCATCGATATCATTGGGATCGGAATAGAGGGAATTATTCGCGAAACTTTCAGCCCCATAGAGTGTGGTAGACTGGGCAGTGGTATCGGCGGGACGAGGCCGCATGGGAATGCATGTCGGTTCTGCCTCTGGAGTTGCACAGAAGAAAAGCGGGTACTTCGCTTCTGCATTGATGGTGCTGTACGATTTGGACGTTCCCGTGGCCTTGGTGAGTATTTTCTTTGGCGACCCGCAGACATTCAAGCTCTCGGCGGAGCTGTCATTGATGAGATTTTCATCGCCATACACGAGTTTTCCATCCAGGATGACGGCGGCGACATCTTTATTTTCGGCATCGATCACGGCCCGGTGCGCCGAACGCCCGGATTTATGATAAACGGCCACATCGGCAATTTTGTTTGGCGCCAAGTCGCCAGCAACCGTATGAATGCTCAACGCAAATGCGGAGTTGTATGTTGCAGCCATCCAGATATCATAATCGCTCAGCACCTTATCATAATAATAGGTATTGAGAAAATCTGCACACTGCATTTCGCGCAACATATTGGCCGACCCGGACGGCGTCCAGTCCGTTCCCAAAGCGATGGTGACGCCGAGTTTTTTAAACAACGGAATCAATGCCGTATCGCCATAGAGGGAGATGTTAGAGCGAGGAGACCAGATAAGTTTGGACTTTCGATCCGCCATCAACTGAATGATTTCGGGCGTTGCAGCGACGCCATGAATGATGGCCAGTTTGTCGGTAAAGATATCCTTTGCCCCAGAGCCTTCACCGCTAAGACATCTCAGCTCGTTAAGCGCCGCCTGGTTGATACCTTCCCCGATATGCGGGCCAAAGGCATACGCCAAAGATCCTGTATTATATTTATAGTTTGAACACCCGCTGTCATACATATTTCCGCCACTATCTCCAAGCGGAAACGTCTGATAGTTCGGAAAGCTTGCGGACAGAATTTTGGCTTTGTCCACATTTCTTATCAAACCGTTAACATCTCCCGAACCAAATACGGCCGTTGTTCCACTCAACAGCTGACGCAATTCGCCGGGTTCATCACTGACGTTATTCTTGCCATTACTCTTTGCGTTGAGATTGGTATGTCCATTTTTATTTTTACGCCAGTCGTGACGATGATCGAACCGTTCATCCGCAGTGTATTTAAAACTTTTGTCAAGGCTAATCGGCCCCTGGTTATCATAGGTGATATGGTCATGAGCATTGATGAGCCCCGGGCTGACCACGGCATCGGGACAAGTGATGATTTTGGCGTCGGCCAGTTCGGAGTCGCTCAGGCAACCGACTTTTTGTATGATATTTCCCGACATCAGAACGGTTCCGCCCTGATAAATTTTACCATTTGCAAGGATATCACCGCGTACGGCCAATTTTGATCCCGTCCCCGTGATTTCACAGGCGTTCGAGCCCGATACGGAAAGCGTTCCACACGTTTCGATGCTGTATTCGGAGGGACGATCTTTACATGTTCCCGTTGTCGTATCACAAATCTGCCCATCACCACATGCCGGACTGCATGTCTTAATCTCCTGAATACACTTTCCCGAAGAACATATTTTACCACCGAAACAGTCCTCATTGGTGCTGCAGTCCGGAGTTGTCATCGGAAGGCACTGTCCACCAGAACAAACTTCATTGGACGCGCAATCTTCATTCTTTATACAATCGTTCTGAGATCCGGATTCGACACATTGTCCATTTTGACATACCATTCCATCCGTACACGCAGGATTGCATGTTTTTGGCACACATTGACCATTGATACAATCTCCATTTATACAATTATCACAGGAATTATATCCAGTATCTACACACGTACTTTTTCCAGAACTATCCGTGATGCATCCATTTGAACACATCTGAATATAGGTCGTTCCATTTTCACTGCAACGAACCTGTCTATCGGACGCCTGGAGAATTTGCATATTTTCATCGGCACAAAAAGGAACAAATGTCGCCACATCGCATCGATCGGTATAATCGTTATCATCGTTTTCATCGCATCCACAAATTCCAAGAATAGAGATCATACCTGCGAGAAACCAACGTTTTTTACCCACCATAACCAGTCTCCTGTATAGAAAAAAAAGGAGCCATACGGCTCTGCAAACACTCTTCCAAATTGTCTTGACTCATTCTAAGTCAAGACATCTCTTGGAATAGAGCGTCTTAAAGTGTGTGTCAATCTGAGAAAGTGAATTTTGTTACACCCATATGTATACCAATGTAGGTTTTACGCTTTATCTAGCGCACCTTCCATCAAATATTCGTCACCATTCTGAATTCTTACGCCTGACCATTCGAGGTCTGTTCATCCTCAAAATGCATGGGCTCGCGTATCTGCCGCAGGCGGATAGCGAGCCGCTCGGGCGTATTTAGTCCGGTTTGCCGGACTAAATAGCCTGAGCACAAGAAAAAGATGAAGATGGCAAAAAAAAAGCCGCCCAAAAGGCGGCTTATCATGATCATTTTTTCTTATCTTCGCCGGACTGGCACGGCAGACCCTCTTGATGACCTGGAACGTGCGCTTGCGTTGCTTTCCTCCTCGTCATCGCTCTGCATGTACTGGCCTTTGCCCGCTGTGGGAGTGGCCCGTCCGGGGGTCGAGGGGCGCGTGTTCACGGACGTCGAGGGGCGCGTGTTCACGGACGTCGAGGGGCGCGTGTTCACGGACGTCGAGGGGCGCGTGTTCACGGACG
>CAMCLY010000232.1 GCA_945875805.1 uncultured Myxococcales bacterium
TGGGGGGACTGGTCCCCCCACAAAAAAAAACTAAAACGGCATGGCCAAGCCGGCTTCGAGGGTTGGCGGGAGTTCACCGAGAATACGTCGCACAAGAGCCAAGGACCAAGGCAAGGCGCATCCGGCAGAGCGACCGGTGATGAAGCGATCGTCTGTCACGGCAGGATCGGGAAGCGCTGGAGTAGTCAGCCGATCATAGACACACGGGTGGCAGGTAAAACGACGGCCGGAGAGCAACCCCAAGCGATCAAACACGAGGGGCGCTGCGCATATTGCCGCCATGAGGGCTCCTCGCCGATCCATCTGAGACACAAGATGAAGAAGGGCGTCGGACTGCAGCATATTTTCGACACCTCGCAAACCGCCCGGAAGCACGAGAACGTCGGGGTCGCCAATTTCCGACCAGCTCCGATCGGCCACCACCGAAATGCGATGGGAACCGGGAACGACGGCATTATCCCCCAAGGCGCATGTCTGAACGGGAATGTCGGCGCGACGCAAAACGTCGACGGCAGTCAGGGCTTCGACTTCTTCAAAGCCCGGGGCAAGAATGACGAGTACGTTGGACATAAATCTCCTATATATCCATGCTAAAAAACGCCCATGAGCCCCATGCCCATCGGACGCTTTCGGAAAAGGATTCCGAGGAATAGTCCAAGGGGAAATCGCGTACAATACCCGGGGATTGAAACACAAGGGCGTTACGTTAAAATAAAGCGCCATATTTTTGGGAGGATCTATGCGCAAGGGTTTCGGAGTTTTGGCTTTATGGTTCTGTGTTTCGAGTTTCCCGACCTCAGGGTTTTCGTGGGAACCTCAGAAAAATGCCGACCTCTTGCCCACTCCAATGCTCGAAAAAACTTCAGCCACCCAAGCCACTCCGGAGTGCATCGTCCAAAACACCCCGTCACTCGCGCCCCCCAAAAACCAATCCACACTCCAAAAAGCCAAAAAATCGAATGCCTCCAAAAAGGCCAAAGCCGAAAAAAAGGCCAAAGCCGAAAAAAAGCCATCGTTTGTAGAGCTTTCGATCAAGTTCAACGAAGCCATTCGCGCACAAAAATTCGGATCAGCGCTTGCGTACTGCCAACAGGCCTTGGACGCGATGCCCGCAGAGGCTTCGATCGTCGACAGACTCGGCGTCAAACTCAGTTGCGCAGAACTTTATGGCAAAAATGAGCGTTACGAAGAGCAGCTCGCGCTGTTCAGAGAAATCGGGCAAGACATTGAAAAGGAAAACATCGCGGGAAATTTCGCGCGCCATGCGTGCATGGGTGAATCGACAGCCCTGACTCAGCTACAACGTTATGAAGAAGCACGCCAGAAACTCGAAATCTGCATTCGCCAGGACGACACAAACCCGGCGCTGGTAGGCAATCTGGCCGAGCTTTACATGACCGAGGGAAACCTTGACGAATCCATTCGACGTTACCGCGAAGCCGTAAACCTCGCTCCAGGCAACCCACACGCCATCTTTGGACTGGCCTCCGCCCTGGCCCGAAACGGACAGTGGGAGGAAGCTCTGGCACAATTCAGACAAGGCCTCAACGTCGACCCCGAACTGGAATACCTGGATTCGGCTTTTTTCGTTCCAAAAGCCGAGACCGATTTTCAACTGGCCTTTACCTACCTTGCGCTTCACCGCTACCGAGAAGCCGTGTTCCACCTGAAAAAATACGTCGCCCAGGAAGAACGCGTCCAATACAAACAACAGGGACAGACCATCCTGTCCCAACTTCAAGACTGGCTCCACACCCCAGAGGCAGACGCGGCCGTACACACCTATCCCGTCCTGCTCGACAACGTCCGATCCATCGCCATCGACGCCACCGGACGATACATCGCCTTTGGCACCATCGAACGTCCCACCGCCGAAACCATTGTGTTTCGGGTGCACGTACTCGACACCGTCACCCAAAAAACGACCCAAAAATTGTCAGTCACAAACGACTATCTCGCACAGATCGCCTTTGTCGGCACCTCGACAACCCTGCGCGTGCTCGGCATGAGACAGCGGTTTGAACTCGACGTCACGCAACAAGGAAACCTCTATTCCTACGAAAACAGCAACCAGACTCTCGCCATCGGCCTTAGCCCCAATGCCGAAGAAATCATGCACGTCAGCGCCGACAACAAACTCCTCATCTCCCCGTGGAACGACGTCTTTCACCCCATCCGCCTGACATCAATCTCCAGCGACACCCGCGAGATTTCGCTCCTCCCCAATCACAAAATCATGGCAAGCCTTCACACCAGCACCGACATCGATCTCGTCGACACAGAAACGCATGAAAAAATCGCCACCCTTCCGTACCTCTACAACGTCGCCCACGTCACCCCCCACCCAACCCAGGACGCATTTGTCCTGGGAATGCAGACGGGCGCCGGATGGATCGACACCTCTGGCGAATTGAAATACTTTGTCGCCACCCCATCCCTCAAAGGCGTCGACGCGCATGCTTTCGACCCAACCGGAAAAAAACTCGCCATCCTCGGCAATCACACGCTCGAAATCTGGAACGTCGAGGCGGTAACCCACCCGTGGACGCCCATCATCACCCGCGCAAAATGCCAACTTGGAGATGATAAATCATGTTGAACAAAAATCTCATTCCCATCATCGCGCTATTCAGCACTTTGAACGCATTCTCCGGATGCCAAAAAGATCCCGTCATTCCTGACCGCGAAAACGCCCCCGAAGTGGCCGCCGCCCTGCCCGCACAGCCCGCCCATTCCCCCGCCCCGGCAAGCGACGTGGACAAAGTCCCCCCCCAAGCTCGCGAAATCACCCCCGTCAGGGAACGACGTTTCCGCATCGAAGACGAACAAAACACCGTCGACATTTTCAACGAAGCCGCCCCGGCGACGGTCTTTGTGACCCAAAATCAGATCGTGCGCGACTGGCGCACGGCACGAAACACCGAAGTCCCCGCCGGTTCCGGCACGGGCTTTATCTGGGACCTCGACGGACACATCGTCACAAACTACCACGTCATCGACGGCAGCGACAACATCACCGTCACGCTCTACAACCAAAAAACCTATCCCGCCAGACTCATCGGCGGAGAGCCCAAAAAAGACATCGCCGTCCTCAAAATCGACGCCCCCGCCGAAGAACTCGCCCCTGTCCGCATCCCCGAAGACGGATACAGCCTCGCCGTCGGACAAAAAGCCATCGCCATCGGAAACCCCTTCGGACTCGACCACACCCTGACCACTGGCATCATTTCCGCCATGGGACGCGACCAGCGCGGCTATGGCGGCGTCACCATCCGCGACATGATACAGACCGACGCCTCGATCAATCCAGGCAACTCCGGAGGCCCCCTCCTCGACTCAAGCGGACGACTGATCGGCATGAACACCATGATTTACTCCAACTCCGGCGCCTCCGCCGGCATCGGGTTCGCAGTCCCCTTCTCGACCATCAAACGCATCGTCCCCCAAATCCTCCGCACGGGCAAAGCCCAGCAGGTCGGCATCGGAATCTCCATCCTCCCAGACTCCATCGCCCGGCGGAACGGCATCCAAGGCGTCATCATCCGAAGCGTCAACGAAAACTCCCCCGCCAGCAAGGCCGGCCTCGTCGGTGTCTCACAAACCTTCCGCGGAACCTTCATCGGCGACATCATCGTGGGAATCGACGACCAACCCATCCGGAATTACGACGATCTCTATAACGCCCTGGACACCCATCAGCCCGGAGAGACAATCCAGATTCAAATCCGAAGAGAGGGCAACCTGATGACCGTCCCCGTCGAAGTCTACGTGCTGCCAGACTAGCCGTTCTGGGGCCTCTGCAAGGGGGGAAGTGTCCCCCCACGTCGCTATTTGCCCTGCGGGCAAATACGCGCCGCC
>CAMCLY010000233.1 GCA_945875805.1 uncultured Myxococcales bacterium
CTGCCCATGGCAGATACGCCGCCGCCATTCTCTCTCCCAAATACGTGACTCAAGCATGAGTCGCTTTGTATCACACAATCCAGAAACACACCAGTTTTTTTTCGACATTTTTTGGAATATTTTACACCAAACATCATTTAAAGGTAAATCAATTTTCTGGGGCAAGTTTTGGGTCAGGCCATCCCCGGGCCGTGTCATTATTCTAAGGAAAAACATGAAATCCACAGCCATTTTGCTTCTTCACTGCCCAGACACGATGGGTATCATCACCGAACTGACGCGCTTTATCACCGACAATCGCGGAAACATCGTCGACATCGACCAATACGTCGATCATCAAGAAAATATGTTTTTCATGCGAATTGAATGGGATTTGTCGGAATTTTCAATTCCACGCGACAAAATTCAGGATATCCTCACCACGCTTTACGCCGTCCGTTACCAAATGACGTTCGACCTCTATTTTAGCGACGAACCCCAGAGAATGGCCATTTTCGTCAGCAAAATGAGCCACTGCCTCTACGATTTGCTGGCGCGATATAAAGCCGGAGAATGGAACGTCCAGATCCCCTGCATTCTCAGCAACCACGAAGATCTCCGCGACGTGGCCGAACAATTCTCTATCCCCTATCACGTCTGGAACATCGACAAAGACCACGGCAACATGCCACAGGTCGAACAGGAACAGCGCGAACTTTTGGCCAAAGAAAAAATTTCCTTTGTTGTACTCGCCCGATACATGCAGATCATTTCTCAAAACCTCATCGACGACTATCCCAATCGCATCATCAATATTCATCATTCCTTTTTACCCGCCTTCGTAGGGGCCAAGCCCTACCATCAGGCTTGGGAACGCGGCGTCAAAATCATTGGTGCGACGAGCCATTACATTACTCAGGATCTCGACGCTGGCCCCATCATCGAACAGGACGTTGTCCGCATCACCCACCGAGACACACCCCAGTCCCTCGTCCTCAAAGGACGTGACCTCGAAAAAATCGTCCTGGCCCGTGCCGTTACCAAACATATCGAACGAAAAATACTCACTTACCACAACAAAACAATCATCTTTAATTGAAATTAAACAGAAAATGGGAACCCCATAAATACATAAAGAATAGAATGCGCCTATAGAAAAGAAAGGCCCCGTCTTTACAGACAGGGCCTTTCTTCTTGCGACCCCTCAAACACGAGTGTTCGCCAATATCGATATCCATAAATCCCGACTAGTCATCGTCTTCATCCTCGTCGTCCTCGTCATACTCGTCATACTCATCGTACTCATCGTCCTCATCGTCCTCATCGTCCTCATCGTACTCATCGTACTCATCGTACTCATCGTACTCATCGTACTCATCGTACTCATCGTACTCATCGTATTCGTCATACTCGTCTTCTTCTTCGTCGTCCTCGTCCTCGTCCTCGTACTCGTCGTCATCCATATCATCGGCCTCAATATCGTCCTGCAACCATGCACCGACGAGAGCATCGATGAAGGTTTCTTCTTCTTCCTCCAACCCGTCGCTCCCGACAATTTCATACAAATCGGCTGCGATGCGAGCAAGTGCTCCTGTTGACAAATACCTTTCCAAGATTTCTACACTTTCTTCGACAAAATCTTCATTTTTAGCAAGTTTTATGCAATTTTTAAGTACGCATTTGGCATTCATGTCGATATTGAAGTTTTGGAGTGTTTTTTGGAGATAGCGAGTGGCGGATTTGAGTTCCTCGTCAGAGAATTTGTCGTCCATGGAACAGGCGACGGCAAACAATGCGCCCAGACGGTGAGGAATATCGTAATCACCGAGCGCTTCGTTCAAAACATCCCAGGTATCATCAATGATATAGTCGCGGGCATCTGCATAACACGGTTTGTATGGACGCCTGGTCACCAGGCGTTTTTCATAAGGCCACGACGATTCCGCAGATGCCCCTATCTGTTCGAGCGACGCAACGGCTTCGGAGAACATGGAACCATCATCACGCCCTTCCTCACCCATGGCCTTCCGCACATTATACGCATTATCATAGATAAAAAGACGGCTGACGTCATAATCGATCTGCTGATTTTTCCGAACGAGGTATTCATAAGCTCCAGCCACGGCATTCGCCGTGCAACTGTTCATCTCCTCCTGATCCTCGACATGGGTCATATATTTTCGCAAATCCACCTTTTTGGGCAGAGAATCGACCCCATAACGCGACGCCACATATTTTTTTGCATCAAAACGCGGGTCGGCATACTTATCCCCTCCCGCATTCAGTTCACGAGAATCCGCCCGACGAATGACAAACCGATCACACTCAGAACATGACTTACGCGTGCTTTCCATTATCAAAACCTCCACAACAGTAAAAGTGTCTCAAAAAACGTATTTTCATCTATTAAAACTAAAACGAATCCCCCAACCCAAACATCACACCGACGATCGCCGAAAATACGATAAATACGACGGCATGCATGTTTTTGATCTTTGGAATCCATCGCGTCGCCACAAGCAAAATCAGGGCAAGAATGCACAACCTGAAGTCCACCGACACGTCGGCACCAAATTCCGAAATAGATTCTACCCCCAAAAAACTCATCAACACCAGTCCAGCCCCCGCCGCAGCAATCAGCCCCACCGATGCCGGACGCAATCCATAAAATGCCGCCCGAACAAATCGATTATCCCTAAAACGTTCAAGCACTCGCGCCACGATCAATATAATTATGACCGAAGGCAAGACGAGCGCAAACGTCGCCGTCATGGCCCCGAGAATCCCCCAACCAGGCCCCCCACCCTGACTGCCCACCAGATACCCGACATACGTCGCCGTGTTCACCCCCACAGGCCCGGGCGTGCTCTCTGCCACCGCAATCATGTCCGCCAGTTGACTCGCCGTAAACCACCCCGTCCTTGTCCCCATCGAACGCAAAAAAGGAATCGTCGCCATTCCCCCACCCACGGCAAACAACCCCGTCTGAAAAAACTCCCAGAACAACTTCAAATACAATATCATCATTCCCCTCCCCTGTGAGGATATTCATGGGCATTCTCCCGCGATTCTCCAACAATCGTGGACATGTTCTTTTCACCCACAGAATCTTTGCGAAATCCCTGTAGCAATATCCCCATCACCCCGGCAACAATGACATACAAGACCGGCGAAAAATCCAAAAACAGTGAAGCTAAAAAAACAAAACAAAACATCAGTCCCGTTTTAACATCCAACACCGAGGATTTCCATAGTTTAAGGACCGCATTAAATATCAACACACAGACACACACGCGAATGCCCGCAAATGCATTGCGAACCCAAGCGATATCCTGAAAATTTGAAATGAGCGCGGCAATCATCGTCAGCAAGACCAACGACGGAAAGACCATCCCCAACGTCGCCACCGCCGCGCCGCGCCATCCGGCAATCTTCCCCCCCACAAACGTCGCCACATTGACCGCAATCACCCCGGGAGTGCACTGTCCCACGGCATAATAATCCATGAGTTCTTCATCCCTCACCCACCCCCTCCGCTCCACCATTTCGCGCTGCAAAATGGGCAACATCGCATAGCCCCCTCCAAACGTCACCGCTCCCACTTTGGCAAAACTCGTAAACAGCAATAAATAAGTTCCCATTCACCACCTCCCAGTTCCAGCCCGTCTTGGGTGCGGGTGAGGCGTATTTCATACGCCCCACCCACGCAATGTTTTTTTTGTGTGGGGGGACGAAGTCCCCCCACACACACCCGAAAAGCGAAAAGGGAACATGGCTTCGCCATGGTCC
>CAMCLY010000234.1 GCA_945875805.1 uncultured Myxococcales bacterium
GTGGGGGGACTTCGTCCCCCCACACAAAAAACATCAATACCTATACGTGATTGCCCCTGTAAGTCCTTGATCGTTGGCTCCCACCGAAATGACATAGCTCACGTTTTCATAGGAGTTCACAAGGGACTTCACCGAATCGTTCATGGAATCGCTCATGAGATTCAAAAATTTACCGGACATGGTGAACTCAATAAACTGATGATCATTAATCTTCGGCGACACGGCCAATTTGTCGACGGCATTTTGTTCGCTTGCCAAGACAAAATCCGTATCCGTGTAATACGTCACAAATTTGTACTTGCCATCCTTGGCCTGAAGATCGGCCGTACCAAGGGTATTTTTGTTACCGAGTTTTTGGAGAATCTCGGTGGCATTCACTCGCCAGAATTTCTGGATAAGTTCCGGCATCGCGTCGGCGATTTTTGGACCGCCGATGTTGAGCGCGAGGTCGTACACAGACGGCACATTGTCTTCAGTCTCGGGATTGAAGAGCGATTTGTCGATATCATAAAGCGCAAAATTGAAAAGCGTGATGTTACCGGCGACGAGCTTGGTTGTACTGTCATTGGTAAACAAGCCATAGAGCATCGGAAGGGAGACTTTCTGGCTGTTCAAACCGGCACACTTAAAGGATTTACTCGTAAAGAGTCCGATCAATTCCTGACCAAGTGCGATGGCTTTGGGCGTATTCAGACCAATTTTGAGTCCGATGAGCGGATTTTTTGAGAAAAGATCGATGTGTTCGACTTCAAGCCCCTGAATTTTTTTGACGATATCCTTGTTGGCAATGGAGAGCGTCGAAGTGACGGACAACTCACGTTCTTTGTCAAACCTGACATCATAAGTCACCTTCGGGAACGCCGTGGCGATTTCTACGGCATCCTCAAGGCATCCCTGTTCGGGAAGTTCATGGAAGATTTCCTGATATACGGCCTTGAACGTCTCGTTATTGACGATCTGGGAAGTGACCTTGGGAATGTTGACGTACCCGATCCCCATGGAATTCTTGTCAAAATTCCCCAACGCCTTAAGTTCAAGCGACGTCTTGGCCGTTTTGAGGTATTGGCTCACCGACGCGTCCGGATCAACGACCATCGTGAGCATATGCTCACCCACGTGAATGCCAAGGCGATATTCCGTGGCCGGTTCATCGGGAATGATGCCTTTGATGGACAGACCGTAAACCGTCCACTTTTCGCCATCACTCACCAGCTCTTTCTGGGTCAAAACCACACTTCCGTTTTTGGGCATGAGCTCTTGGGCATCCTCGATCCATTCGGTCAGCTTTGCGCGGAATTTGTCGCCAGAGGAAAGCGTCGACTTGATGACGACATTTTTCCCATCCACAAACAAGACGCTGTCCGTCCGCCCGTCAGGATCCAGCCCGAACTCCGAGGCCATCTTGGAGTAATCGCGAAGTATGCTCTCGACATCCTTCATGTACTTGGCGTTGTAAAACGCCACGAGGTCCGCGTCACCGTCGGCCGCTTCGGAAAGCGCATCCAAATTGAGAATCTTCTGACTCAACTCCAACAGACCTTTGTACTGAGGAGCATTCATGTCAAAATTGCGCGTGGTGGCAAACACGGCTGATACGTCGGACGGGACAAATTTTAAAAGACTGTTGACCTCAGACTTGTTCCAATCCTTGATCGACTGTGCCACATAAGCATTGGCCTCCGACTGATTTTCAATCTTCACCTCGGATTTTTTGCATCCCGATACAAAAATAAGTCCAGCCACAGCCAAACCGGCAATCCATTTTTGCGTGTTTTTCATAGCACTCCTTCATTGCCCCCATGCTCAAAGGCCCTCTTACGACATCAGGCCGTTGTAAAGAACACTGACTCTTTCAACGGCCCGTCACACACAAACCGCATCAAATCAACCCCAAAATGATGCACATGTTTACTATGCCTCCTGGAATATCGCCAACATTTTCTCCACATGGGCTTTGGCGGTAAAACGCGACACGGCCAACCCAAACGCATGTTGTGCCATGTCCCTCCGAACGCCTGGTTCTTCGAGTTCACACAAGGCATCAAAAAGTTGCCTGGGTTCATGCGGCTCTACATATCGAACGCATGGCGACGCACCAAAGATCTCTGGAATGCCTCCAACCCGGGTCGTCACCACGGGCAACGATGCAAACAAGGCTTCCAAAATACACAAAGGCTGTCCCTCATATTCAGACGGAAGCACAAACACATCCGCGTCCTGGTAACACGCAATTTTTTGTGCCCCCTGAACGGTATCCGAAAGGCGCACATTGGCGAGTTGATGCCGTTCGACAAAGGCGTCGACATCCACGCCCTGTCCCGTCACACGAGCGCCCACGAGATGAAACTCCCAGTCTTTGTGCGCTTCCTGAGCGATTCGTGCGGCTTCCAAAACGGTACACACGCCCTTTGCCTTGAGAAAATTGCTCAAAAAAAGGACGTGCAACGGATGTTCGGCGGCGTGGGATTGGCGAGTCTCCCAATGACGAGCAAACGCTTCGTCGATGCCGTTATCGACCGAATATACCCGTTCCTGAGGCACAATCCCCTCAAACATGGCGCGAAGTGAATCGCTCAGCACCACTGCCGCGTGAAGCCGCCCAAGGACTTTGCACTCTGCCCATCTCAACGGCTTGGGAAGCGCCTCCAGCGCTGCCCTAAATCCAGAGCCGTGAACATGCGCGACGCATGACCGACGCGTCACCGCCGCCGTGAGCATAAACACGAGATCGCGCACAAGCGCCTGCCGTCCATGTCCAAGCTGAAGGTAAACCAGAAGATCTGGCGTCGTCAGACATTGAAACAGAAGCCGCAACTCGACGGACGCCAGTTTGCCCACTCGCACCCACACAGGATCTCCACCGATGGACTCCGAGATATCAAGCGCGTTCAGCGCTACCCCGGCGTCTTTCAGGCCGCCAAACAACAACTCCGCCGCAAGACTCTGTCCACTCACCGGCGGCGGAAACGCCGCAATAAATGAAATTTTTTTCATGGCACCACCGGATTGAGTCTTTGATGAAGCGTCTGACTGCACTTAAACGACACTCCACGTCTGGCCTTGACGCGAATCTCCGCTCCCGTCTGCGGATTCCGGCTCATCCGAGAACGCGCCACTTTGACCGTAAATGCTCCAAACCCGCGCAAAATAATCTTCTCGCCAGCCAAAAGTGTGTCCGCCATCGTGTCAAAAATGGCATCGACAATGAGACGCGCATGGCGCGTCGAAATGTCAAAATTCATGGCAAGCCTGATCGTGAGTTCTGATTTCGTCATGGAAAAACCTCCAAGGTGTCATGCCGTATCCACATCCGCTGAAACACGCCAATGAAAGGAGGTTTTTGTCCCATCCCCAAACACACGGTTCAGTATGGCTCAATAAGGATAATGGCATGAGGTGATCCCCTGCTTCTAAACCAAAACCTCAACACATGCAAAGCCAGAGCAAATCCCCCCGACCTCACC
Source organism: uncultured Myxococcales bacterium (assembly GCA_945875805.1). Lineage (GTDB taxonomy): Bacteria > Myxococcota_A > Bradymonadia > UBA4248 > UBA4248 > UBA4248. The sequence continues at coordinate 3,465 of CAMCLY010000234.1, forward strand.
CCCTAGCCACGGCCCCATCCTTCCCCAGCGTTTCGCCAAAGGCGAAACGCTTCCCCTCAGTTCGCAATAGGCGATGAACTTCGCGTCGAAACTCTCGTTTCTTTGGCTCGTTCATCCCCTTTGCTCACTGGGCTATCGTTTCGTGCCGTCCACTGGACGCCACTCAACTCTGCCCACATCCCCCTTAGGGAGGGAAGGGGAGTTGTGGGGTGCATGCTTCACCAAAAACAAAAAAAAAACCACTCAAACCCCGACCTCACCCCCGGCCCCTCTCCCATTGGGAGAGGGGAGCAT
>CAMCLY010000235.1 GCA_945875805.1 uncultured Myxococcales bacterium
AACCGCGCGGGCGTATCGGACCAAAGGGACGATAGCACGCGCCAGGCCCGCCGTAGCCGCCAAAGGCGGAAAGGCTGCCCCACAACAAAACCGCGCGGGCGTATCGGACCAAAGGGACGATAGCACGCGCCAGGCCCGCCGTAACCGCCAAAGGCGGAAAGGCTGCCCCACAACCCAAACATCACCCCTCGCATGACGAGCCGGAACCGGCCACACGGCGAAATATCCGCTTCACATCCTCGCTGATGATGTAGTTGCACGGCACGATAAACAGCGTGATGACCGCCGAAAACAACACCCCCACGCCAAGACTGATGGCCATCGGAATGAGAAAACGCGCCTCTTTGGACGTCTCGAGGATCATCGGGAAAACCCCGAGAAACGTCGTCATCGTGCTCAGAAATATCGGGCGGAATCGGCGCACGGCACCATCAATGACCGCATCGCGCAACGCCATCCCGCGACCAAGATTGTCGTTGACCACGCTCGTCATCACAATGCTCGCGTTGATCACCACGCCGGAAAGGGCAATCATGCCAAGAATGCTGATAAGACTCAGGCCGTAGCCAAGCCATATATGACCGAGAATGGCGCCCATGAACCCGAACGGGATGGCCACCATGATCATGGCGGGCTGGACATAACTGCGAAACGCCACCGCCATCATTGCAAACATGACAAACACGGAAAAACCAAAGAAAAGCGTCATCTTGGACCACATCTCGCCCGAATCGGCGTGCATCCCACCCATGCTCAGACTCAGCCCCGGATAACTGCGCTGAAGATCGCGCATATCCGTTTCCTGCAGACGCGAGGCGATGGACTCCACCGTCGTGACATTGCCGTCAAGTTCGGCACTGACCTGCTGAACGCGCTTGCCGGACACCCGCTGAATGCTCTTGTATGCATGGCCGCGCTCGACCGTCGCCGCCCGCGAAAGCGGAATCTCACCGCCAGAGGGCGTCCTGATGAGAAAATCTTCAACCAGGGCCTCGCTGTGCCGATCCTCATAGGGGTAGCGCACAAAAACCTTGACCGTGTTACGGCCCCGCTGCTGGCGGAGCGCCTCCGAACCATAAACCGCCGCGCGAAGCTGGCGCGCAAAATCCGTCTCCGTCACCCCGAGACTGCGCGCCTCCTCCGTCAGACGGTAGCTCAGCTGGGATTTGCCTGCAGACACGTTGACGTCCACATCCTTGACGCCCTCATACCGCTTGAGACGCGCCGCAAACTCCGCCGCCGCCTGTTCCAGAACCTTAGAATCGCGGTGACTCAGCTGGAACACCGCCCCCGCACTCCCGGCACCAGGCCCCTGGTTGAACCGGTAACTCAGCGCCTCCACCCCGGATATCTCACCCACCGTCTGACGCCACACCGACGCAAATTCGCTCGACACATAGTCGCGCTCCGTCGCCGGCACGAGATAGACCTGCACACTCGCCGATGATCCACCAGATACCTGCGAAAATACACCAATCACCGTACCTTTCGGCATTTTTGCGATGGCTTCGTTCGTCTTTTCGATGAAAAATCGCTCCACTTCCTGCATCCGGCTCACCGGCGCACCCTCCGCCATGCGGATGCTCGCCGTCACCGTGTCCCCCTCCACCTCGGGCATCATCGTGTACCGCATCCGCCCGCTCGCCACATACCCCACCGTCGCCACCAGCATCGCAATGCAAAGCGCCGCCACAAGGTAACGCTGCGATATCGCCGACGTGATCCACAAGCGCACAAAACGGTCACAAAAAGCCTCAAACCCACGCGCCACCTTCTCCTGAAATCGCCGGATCCACGCCAGAAATCCCTCCGGCGTCATCTTCAGTCCCGCAAGATGCGCCGGCATGATGCACATCGCCTCGCATATCGAAAGACACAGGATCATGATCACGATGATCGGAAGATCCCGATACGTCTTCCCCAGCATCCCTGGCAAAAACAGAAGCGGCACAAACGCGATGATCGTCGTCAGCACCGAAAAGATGATCGGCGTCGCCACCTCACGCAACCCCAGAATCGACGCCACCACTCCGCTCTGCCCAGACTGGCGGTGTACATACACCGCCTCCCCCACCACAATCGAATCGTCCACCACGATCCCCAGCGCCAAAATAAACGCAAACAGCGAGATCATGTTGAACGACGTGTCAAAAATCACCATCAGCGATATCGCGCCCACAAACGACACAAACATCCCCATCGCCGTCCAGAACGCAATCCGGATGTCCAGAAAAATCCCAAGAAACACGAGCACCAAAATCAGACCAAGCCACGCATTGTCCATCAGAAGCGCAATGCGCACGCGATACGAATCCGCCCGGTCCGAACGGATATGCACTTCTATCCCCTCGGGATACGTCCCCTCCGCATCCGAAAGATACGACCGCACCGCATCCGAAACCCCCACCGGCGTCTCGTTCCCGACGCTATAAACTTCAATTCCTATCGCCGGAATCCCATTATAATACGAAGAATAATCCGACTCCTCGAACCCATCCGTCAGCGTCGCCACATCCGCAAGCGTCACCCGCCGGCCGTCCGCGTCCGTTTTCAGCACCACCTGCTCAAACTCGCTCGCATACTCCTTGCGCAACTTCGTCCGCAACATCACCGCGCCGCTCTCCGCCTTCAGATTCCCCGCCGAAAGGTCGATCGAACTCGACGATATCGCCGACGCCACATCCGCAATCTTCAGCCCGTACTTCTGTGTCGCTTCCTGCGATATCTCCACCGCAATCTCGGGATCCTCCACGTTCGAAAGCTCCACCATGCTCACCCCGCTCTGCGTCAGAAGATCGTCGCGCACCTGCTCCGCCGCCTCCCGAAGCGCATGCTTGCCGACATTCCCCGTCACCAGAATGCTCAGAACCCGCGACTTCCGCGTCATCTCACGCACCACAGGCTTTTCCATGTCGCTCGGAAACGTCGTAATCTGATCCACCTGGCGTTCGATTTCATTGCGCGTCCGCATCAAATCCGCCGAATCCATCAGCTCGATCTGCACGCTCCCAGACCCCTCCGACGCCGTGCTCGTCACCTCCTTCACCCCGTCAATCCCACGCACCGCCTCCTCGATCGCAATCACTATCCCCGTCTCCACCTCGTCGGGCGATGACCCCGGATAACTCGCGCTCACCTGGATGCGCTCCGCCTCCACATTCGGCATCAGCTCCTGCTTGAGCGACGACGACATGATGAGCCCCCCAAGTATCAGCGTGAACATCAGAATGTTCGCCGCCACGTGGTTTTTGGCCATCCAGGCCAGAGGCCCGCGAAAATCCTCAGGACGATACGTTTGCCCCCCGGACGCCTCCGGAGACTGCGTTTGCCTTGAATACTCCCGATTCTCCACCGCTCAACTCCACTCCGCGCTCCAGAGCCCCACCCGGTTCCCCGATGCGCCACGTTGTTTTTTCCTGACTTCCCATATCATGACGGTGCGGCCGCTATCTGCCCTCCGGGACAGATACGCGCCGCCGGCCCGCTATCTGCCCTCCAGGGCAGATACGCGGCCCAAAACCCCGCCGGGGGGGCGGGCCCGGGGGGGGGGGGGGCGGGGGCGGGGGGCCGCGGGGGGGGGCGCGGCGGGGGGGGGGGGGGGCGGGGGGGGGGGGCGGGGGGGGGGGGGGGG
>CAMCLY010000236.1 GCA_945875805.1 uncultured Myxococcales bacterium
AAGTCTCCCCCTGAGCGGCTATTTCGCTTGCGCTCAATACGCCGCTACCCCCTCTGTCACTCTCTATTCAAAGATTCTTTCTCCGCTTCCTGCAAAAAATCCCGCAAAAAGCGGGATTTTTTTGCAGGACAATTCCAGCCACTAAATGCCGTTGACGGTCTTCACCTCGATATTGTTGAACACGACGTGGCCTGCTTGGCCTGCATCCGCACCATACGCACTAAACCCTATCTTGAGATCGGCTATCGCCGATTGACCTGCATACGTCACGCTCTGGTTTTCGATCGACGTCCCGGATAGCGCGATTTCCGGCGAGGTATAAAGCACCTTGTCGCCATCATAGAATCTCAGTTTCAGTGTTTTCGGACTCGAATCACCATTGGCACGTCGGGTTGTAAAGTCCACGCGAACCGAATTTTGTTTTACGTTACCGAGTTTAAATCGAACTTCCTTTCCAAACGCATTGGCACTCCAGTTACCAAGGCTCCATCCGTTATTGTAAGTGGAATAGTTGGCACCAAACACGCCGATCATCTCGGCATCGCCGCCGGCTTTGGTCAGATCTATGATTTGCTGGAGCCCCGAAAACGTCCATTTTTTGATCGACGTCCAGTCGCTCTCCTGAGCCTTGACACACGATTCAATCGAAACCTTGCATGCGTTCGTACACGACGGCGCGCCGCTCACAAACACCGTGTCGCCATTCTGAGCGTCATAATAATGACACGTCACCTGCGGGTACACGGGGAATGCCGGACCTTTGGGATCGCACTGTTCGCCCGTATCGACATAACCGTTGCCACAGGAAATACAGTCGGCGTTTCCATCGGCACCAAGGCCACACGTCTTAAAGCTGTCGGCGCAATTTTCGGTCAGCCATTCGCCATGGCCGTCGCCCTCGACCACACACAGTTTCAGGATATCGCCTTCACACACCGTGGCATCGTTGACCGTGCATGCCCCACCAACACAGCCGACATTCGCCGGATCAGAATCGTCGCACACGAGCCCTTTGGCGGCACAATCCTCATCAGTACACTCTGAACCCTGACAAATTCTGTACACATTGCCGTCGCAGACCTGGACTATAGGAAGATCGACACACCCCACGTGTTCGGGATCCGAATCGTCGCACGTCTGGTTGGTCTTTGAGCAGTCCTGCGTTTCGCAATCATCGCCCTGACAGAGTTTGTACACATCGCCGTCACACGAGGCGACCTCAGGAAGGGCTTCGCACACGCCAGCCGTCACCAACCTGCAGGACGCATCACATGTGATGTCGGCTTCCGTTTTACCCGAAACCAGCCCCGTGCCCGAAGGACAGGCGCGTTTGCCCGTCGCGAAACTGGTGCCGTCACATTCTTCGTCGGCATCGACGACGCCATCCCCGCATTTCACGACGCAACCGCTCTCATCCACATGACAAGACTCCGTGCATTTGAGCGTCCCGCTCTTGTACATCGCGGAATACCCCGCACACGTGCTGTCATTCCCATAAAACGCCGTGCCGTCACAAAGCTCGTCGGCATCCACGACGCCGTTGCCGCACTGCTCGGACGCAGGCGCGATTTCGCACACTCCCGATGTCACCACCCTGCACGACGCATCACATGTAATGTCGGCTTCCGTCTTGCCCGTCACAAACACCTGATCCACCGGGCACGTCCGCTTCCCTGCCGCAAAACTGTTGCCTTCGCATTCCTCGCCCACATCCAGCCTGCCATTGCCGCACGAGGCCGGCGTCACGGGCTTTTCACACGCCCCCGACGTCACCACCCCACACGACGGGCTACACGTAATATCCGATATCGTTTTGCCCGACGCCAACACCTCACCCACCGGACATACGCGTTTGCCTGCCACGAAGTTCTCGCCGTCACACGCCTCGCCATCATCCAGTTTGCCGTTTCCACACGTCACGGGAATCTCGACTTTCTGACACACCCCCACCGTCACAACCTGACACGACGCATTACACTTGAGGTCCAACGCCGTCTTGCCCGGTATGAACGACTCACCGGCCGGACATGCGCGAGTTCCCGTCGCAAACTGATCGCCGTCGCACGCCTCACCCGCATTCAACACCCCGTCGTTATTGCACGCCGTCGCCTCCGGACCGTCTGAGGTCGCATCCGAACACCCCATCATCACCAGCACAGCCAACAGACTCAATCCAAATAATTTGCGCATTTCTCTCACCTTTAAAAAAAATGATGTTCGTGGCCACGGGGCCAAAGACGCCCCGCGCATTATCATACTTTTATATCCGTTGCGAAGTTTCCGCGTCATCTCCCCTCATCGACGACGACGACGGCATCGGAAGCGCAATCCATCCAAGACCACGCACCTCGCCGTCTTCAAAAATCACCATTCCATCCACGCACGCCAGACGCGCCCGCCCATCCCGCGAATCCGGCATCTCGGCGTCTTCGGACAACATCGGATACGCCCGCATCCACGCACCAAGACGTGCAAACCAATCCGGATATAGACGACGCAAACACGAAACGTACACCGGCCACGGCGAACGAGAAAGGCGGTTCCCCACACGACGGGGCTCGCCACACTTCCCACATACCGCCGTCGCAAGGCCGCAAAGCGGATTCAGCGACACACAACGACAGTGAAACCACGTCGAACGCCCCACTTCCACAAGCTCATCCAACGCTTGAAACAGCAAGTCCGGTTCGGACGACGAATCCTCCACCACCCCCACAGCCCAAGCAAGCCTCGCTTCCGGAGCCTTCCCTTCCATCCCTGACATCACACGCCCTCCTGTTCAAACATCCACATTCCTGAACAAACCCTGACCCGCATATCGCAGAGGGGGTAGCGGCGTATTGAGCGCACGCGAAATAGCCGCTCAGGGGGAGACTTCCCCCTCACCAAAAAACAAAACCTGCGCCCCCCCCCCGCACCTCAAAAAAAAGCGCCGTACCCGCCATTTCTGGCAAAGCACGACGCCCGTGTCAATCCCACCAAACGGGGCTAACGGCCGACCAGGCGGCTCGCACGACTCTGACGGCAAACGCTCACCGTCAAATCCGCCTTATCCCCATCATCATACACGATGCGGACATTCTCGCCTTCCACCTTCACAAAACGACCGGGATAATTCTTGCCGTTGCCAGGCCAGCGGCATTCCACCACGTCGCCCGCCGCCCAGTCCAGCTTGTTCACGCGCTCCGAATCCGCCGTCGCCTTGTCGCCATCGTCAAACGACACCGTCAACACGTTGCCATCCACCGCCGTCACCGTCCCAGGATACCAGTACGCATCCTCCCACAACACCAACACGCGATCCCCCTTGTCATACGCAAAGGCCACCGCCGAAATCGTCATCAGACAACCCAACATCATTAAAATACTTATGATCTTTTTCATCCCTATGTCTCCTTATCCTGCGATCGAAAAAACGACCTGACCCGTAAATACTCAAACTTCAATCCCCATGACCAAATTCCGCAAAAAACGCAAAAAAAACATGTACGAAAAATGCGCCGGAAATCATGCACACACCAGGCCAAACACGAAACGCCCTCACCAAAACCCGACCTCACCCCCGGCCCCTCTCCCATGGGGAGAGGGGAG
>CAMCLY010000237.1 GCA_945875805.1 uncultured Myxococcales bacterium
CCCCTTCCCCAATTCGGGGGGCGTGGGGGGACTTCGTCCCCCCCACAAAAAAAACTCTAAAAGAACTTCGTCATCATTTTGTCGATGTATTCGAGATAGGGTTCGTCGTCTTGGGGACCTGGTGAGAAGATGACCCATTTGGCACCGGTCATTTGGGCGATTTTCTCGCTGGTCCCTCTGGGGTGATAAGTTTCCTGCACGATGGCGCCGACGGGGGACGTTTTGAGTTGAGCGACGAGTTTGGCGACGTGTGAGGGGCTTGGAGAAACCCCGGGTTTGGGTTCGACGGTCGCCACCTGTTCGAGTCCGAGCCATGTGCACAGGTACACAAGAGACGCGTGGTATCCCACGATGCGGCGACCGCGAGCGTCGAGCGCGGCGAATTTGGATTTCCACTTTTGGCCCGTTTCACTTGCCGCGCGTTTGAAGGTGGCGAGCCGCTGACGGTAGTTTTCGGCATGACTGGGATCGATGGAGGAGAGTTTTTGGGCGATTCCGTCGGCGACGGCAATGGCGTTATCGAGGGAGTATAGGTAGTGCGGGTTGCCCTGGGCGTGGACATCGCCGTCGCTTCGATCGACCTTTCCCGTCGGCACTTCCAGTGGCTGAATGAACGTTGAGGTATCGAGCACGCCCTCGCCGTTGGCCTGAACGCGTGCGTTGCGCGCGTTTTTCTGCAGGGCGGGAAGCCATCCGATTTCGAGTTCCATGCCGTTGTGGATGAGCAAGTCTGCGCGGCTGAGTTTCAACACAAAATCGGGTCTTGGATCGACAAAATGGGGATCTTCGCCCGGCCGCGCCAGCACTTCGACGGTGATGTCGCTCCCCCCTACCTCGCGCGCCAGCGCGCCGAGGGTTGGAAGGGTTGCCACGACTTTGACTTGTCCCAAGGCCATAGACGGAATCACACAGAGTATCCAAGTCAAGATGATGAGTTGCCAGTTCAGTTTCATGGTGCATGCTCCTGTGTCGGATGGGACACAAAATGGGAAATACGGTAAACGGCGCGATAGAGAATGACGCCGAGACGAGAGATTACGACAAATAAAAGGGCCACCACGGCCTGCGTCGGACCAACGGGAAAATCTCCGACAAAAGCGGCCACGTATCCCACAAAACCTGCCAGCGCGCCGAGGACGAGGGCGATCCAGAACATCGCGCGGACATTGGGGGCCGGCCGTGCGGCGAGTGCTGGAAGGCAGGACAGGGCAAAAACGGGGAGCGCGCCCATCAGACGCGTCGTGTAGGTGATGGCTATCGTCAAAATGAGAAACCGCACGACGTTGATCCCTTTGATGGGCACGCCGCGCACTCGTCCCATGGTGGGCCAGAACGCCGCCACGTCAAACGCGCGCCGTCCGTAGACAAGAATGCCGAGACACATCACGGTCAGGACGATGAGAATTTGAAAATCCTCGCGTTCGACGAGAACGGCATTGCCGACCAGTAGAGCCTGAATGTCCTGGAGTTCGTGGACGATCTGGGTTCCGATGAGTACGGTGGATCCACAACCGCCGATGTACAGGGCGGCAAGGATTCCGTCGGGATGGGGCGAACGTTGAAGTGCCCACGACGAGAGGCAGAGGACGACAAGGGTCATTCCAAGGCTGAAGAATGTGGGCGCACCAAGCCCTATCCATATCGCGAGGGCAACGCCAGCGCTGGCCACCTGAGAGAGCGCCGCACTCAGAAAGACCGTCCGGCCGAGCACAATCGTGACTCCAAGCGCACCCAACAGCGCGCCGGCCACAGCCCCGGTCAGGGCCGCGTCGCAAAAAAAATCCCAGCTTTCAAAAAAGAGCGAGAGCTTGTCCATTTCAATATCCCCCTGTCTTGAGCGATTCCGGAAGGCGAGGCAACACGTCGTCGCGCGGTCCCATGACAAATCCCTCGGGAGTAAATGCCAGAATGTGCGTCATCAAATCGGCGTGGGCCAACAGACTGTGCGTCACCGCAACGACGGACATGGCGCGAATGCGCGCCACGCGCGCGAACTGACCAAAGGCTTCGCGCAAGTGACGCGGATCCATGGCAGACATGGCTTCGTCGAGAAACGCCACGTCCGGATCACCCACAATCGCCTGCGCCAGCAACACGCGTTGACGCTCCCCCTGAGAGGTCGTCTTAAACCGGCGTCGCGCCATCGTCGTCAGCTCAAACGCTTCAAGTGCGCGTGTGACCCGATCGCGACGCCGCCACGCATAAAAGGGAATCCACCCCGACAGACCGCGTTCGAGCCCAAGGGATACGACGTCTCGCACGCGCGCCGGAACCTGGCCGTCACAGGCAGCGCCCACATAGGCACGGTTTGCACTCACACGACATTCCCCGCCAAGACGCGGAAGATTCCCGAGAAGGGTCTGAAACAGCGTCGTTTTGCCGCAACCGTTGACCCCGACGATCGCCCAGCACTCCCCAGGCATGACCGTCCAGTCCAGGGCCGGCATCAGCGCGTGCCCATACCCAAATTCTAGCCCGCGACACGCCACGCGCGCCGCAGGCTCCGTGTTTAACTCAGGGTTCATGCGCATGATCGTGCTCCCCTTTCGACGCGTGGTCGTGTTCGTCTTCCGATGCGTGGTCGTGTTCGAGCAACAGGCTTGAATGTGACGAGATCACGTCGGTAAACTCGACGTCGTCGCCGGAGGCGGCGTTCACCAAGTCGTCGATAAAATCGGCATCCAACGTCCACACCAGCCCGAATGTCTGATGGTACGCCGCTTCGCGGTTGATCGTCCGTGACGCGTTCGCCCGATAGACCACCGGTTCGCGGTGCACGGATTCGCCATGACCGTGGAGGTTTTCAAACCGCATCACCTGCCCATCTTCTGTCATGCCCACAAACGACACCTCGCCCAAGGTCACACGGACCGCGCTGATCTCGCCGGCACTCAGGTCGAGCACATCCGGAATTTCGGCCACCACGGCGGTGTTCAACGCCGACAGGGTGACCGCCACCGACGTTTCGAGACGCGCCAGAACGCTTTCGCTGGCGTTTCCTGAACCGCCAAGCGAGGCTTCAATTTCGGCATACGTGTACAGCGCGTCGGATTCGGTCGAATGGCAATGCCCCGCGTGGCAGTTCGTGTACGGGGCAGGCGGATTTTCTGGGTCAAACGTGATTCCCTCGCCCGATGCACTCGCCGAGATCAACGCCATTTCGGTGATGCGGAACGCCACCGCCGATACCGTGACAGCAACGCCGTCGCCCGTGAGATAGATGTTGGGCGAGTCCACGGGCGCATCCGTTGCGAGTACGGCTTCAAGCGAAAAATGCGCCTCGGCCAGGGGCTTGCCATCTTCAATGGCACAGCCTGCAGACAGAATCGACAGCAAGAACAGCAGAATTGCAAAAGGGAACACATGCCGTGCACACCGCGGCCCAAGGGCCGCCGTCATGCGTTCTGGATATTGTGGATGTACTGTAGACATGGGAAAAATCCTTATCGTTAACGAAAAAAAAGATCAGAGAATTGTTGACGTTCCGTCAGTGAGCCTTTGGTTGACGTTCCGTCAGTGAGCCTTTGGTTGACGTTCCGTCAGTGAGCCTTTGGTT
>CAMCLY010000238.1 GCA_945875805.1 uncultured Myxococcales bacterium
CCAAAATTATTTGGTTGGGGGGCTGTGGGGGGGGGGGCGTTTTTTGCCCCCTCGTTAAATTTGCGGGGGGGGGGGAGACTTCCCCCCCACACACAAAAAAAATTTTCACATGGACATCACGTCCGCTTTATCGACAAGGAGTTCCTTTTCATGAACGACAAACTTTCAAGACTCGCCAATCGTCGCGTTTGCGAAATCATTGAACACTATACCAAACTGTGTCGCCCGGCGTGCGTCACCGTCATCGACGATTCCGACGAGGATGCGGCGTGCCTTCGCCGTCGTGCCCTGGAAGGCGGAGAGGAACATCCCCTGTCCATGCACGGACACACCTATCATTTTGACGGCGCAAGCGATCAGGCGCGGGACAAGGCGCACACAAAACTGCTGCTTTCGACCCCGATGGCCTTTGGCTTTGAAACCGCCACGCTCGACCGGCAGACCGGACTCGACGAAATGGAAAACCTGCTCGACGGCATCATGGAAGGCAAGGAAATGTTCGTCCGGTTCTGCTGTCTGGGGCCCACGCAGTCGCCGTTTTCCATTCTGGCGCTGCAACTGACCGATTCGGCCTATGTCGCCCATTCCGAGGATCTGCTCTACCGGCGCGGCTATGAGGCGTTCCGCACCACATCCACACCCGACGACTTTTTCGTCTTTGTGCACTCCGCCGGGGCTCTCGAACACGGCGTTTCTCGCGATACCGACAAACGCCGCATTTACGTCGACCTGGAAGGAAACCGCGTGTTTTCGATCAACAATCAGTACGCCGGGAACTCCATCGGGCTCAAAAAACTGGCGTTCCGCCTCGCCATTGCACGCGCGCATCGCGAGGGATGGCTGGCCGAACACATGTTCCTCATGGGCGTCCACGGCAAACCCGGCCGCGTGACCTATTTTTCGGGAGCCTATCCGTCGGCATGCGGGAAAACGTCGACCGCGATGATTCCGGGACAGAGCATCGTCGGCGACGACATCCTCTACGCCAGAGCGTTCGACGGCGAACTCAGGGCGGTCAATGTGGAACGGGGAATTTTCGGGATTATCGAAAATGTCAATGCCGAAGACGACCCCGAAATCTTCAACGTGCTCACGCACGAAGGGGAATGCATCTTTTCCAACGTGCTCATCACCGATCACGGCGAGCCCGTCTGGACCGGGTCGGGCATGGACGTGCCGGCCAGCGGCGGCAAACATTTTATGGGACAATGGACGCCGGAAATGAAAGACGAATCCGGCAAGCCCGTACCCATTTCTCACAAAAATGCGCGCTACACCATCACCCTCGAGGCCCTTGCAAACCGGGATCCCGCGCTCCATGACCCGCGCGGCGTCCGGCTCGATGCCATGGTCTACGGCGGGCGCGATTCGGACACCAGCGTCCCCATTGCCGAAGCGCGTTCCTGGGAACACGGCGTCCTGCTCGGCGCCTGCATCGAAAGCGAAACCACCGCCGCCACCCTCGGACAGGAAGGCGTGCGAAAACACAACCCCTTCGCAAACCTCGATTTCATGACACTGCCGCTGACCAAATACGTCTCGGACCACCTCGAACTGGGACGAAAACTCAAAAAAACGCCCAAAGTCTTTGTCACCAACTACTTCCTGCGCGGTCAAGACGGGAAATTTCTCAACCACAAGCTCGACAAAAAAGTCTGGATGCTCTGGGCCGAAGCGCGCGTGCACGGCGAGGTCGGCGCCATCGATACGCCCATTGGACTCATTCCAAAATACGAGGATCTCGTGCCTCTTTTCCGTTCGGCACTCGACAAATCCTATTCCCGAGAAGACTATGACGCACAGTTCACCGTTCGCGTCGAAGCCTATCGGGCCAAATGGACGCGTATGGCCAACGTATTCAATAATATCGAAATGCCCGCGACATTTGTCGAACAACTCCACGATCAAATCCAACGCCTGGCAGTTTAACCATGACACTCTACGCCTATGACATCTATTCCGGCTTTATCGAGGACACCATCAACGTCATTGGATCGCGAGACATGACCCTTGTCGAGCGTTACCAAAGACTCGGGGAGTTCTCACAGCACGCACTAGGGCTTCCAGCCGCATATCTGGAGGGCTGGGAGGCAGGCCTGGAACAGCTCATCATGAGCCCTCCCGCCCAGCTGACGACGACCGCCCAAGCCGTCGCCTTCCTCATCATCATGCGAGATGCCGGACAACGCCGTTTCAGAATCCTCACCGAGGGGCGCCAAAACGACCTCTTCTTGCCCGCCTTTGAACACCTCAACCACGCCGAGTTTTGTGGCGACTTTATCCACAGTCAGATCGCGCGTTATCACGCACCAGACGATCACTTCGACTGGGGATTTCTCGACGTCCGGCAAATCGAAACCCTCCTCATCGAAGCCATGGGCGACGAAAGCTTCAAAGAAAGCAAAACCGCCGTCATTGCCGGTCGCCTTTCGCACATGCCGCGCGCCGACGCCGAACACGCCCTCATCGACGTCGGCATCGACACGCAGAGTTCCATCTCGCACAACATCGATTATCTCATCCTGGGTTCCAAAGGCACCGGTGGCACCAAATACGACAAAGCCCAGCTCCTCAACGAAGCCGGAAAAGAAATCACCATCCTCGACGAACAGGGCTTCGACAACCTCTTGCGCTCGCCAAAACGCCCTCCCGAGATCTGGTCTGCCCTCCAAAAAGACCGCTTCGAGGATCTCGTCCGTTCGCTAAGACACGTCTGGGCGTTTGGCCTGGACCTCTATTGCCTCTCTTTCCCCTACCATCCCGAAGACGATTCCCTCTGACCACGCCTTCTCTTTTCCTTTGCCTGCACACGATATGTCCAGTCTTTACCCCGCATGCGGCTATCCAGACACGCCCGCACATCGATACGGTGCCCTCTCGGACATGCTCAGCGGGGTCTCGCTACACCCCAGATCAGACGCCTCAAAAGACGCTTTCTGCCCGCCAAAACATCTGACGGCATTCTGCGGTCTCTGGACACCTCGCGATCTCACCCTGACGATGGCTCAGGCCGGTTGCCTGGCGCACTGGAAATCCCAGGGCTTCACCGACATCTCCCTCTCCCTCGACGCATCGCCTTTCCCCAATCGACATGGTTTTTCGGTCTGGACTCGACTCGGTGACACGCAAGAACTGCTGATGAACATCGTCGTATGGCTCGAATACCTCACCATCGAACGATTGAATCAAACCTATCCCGCGTTTTGTGTCGAACACCTGAGACTCCAAAATCCGGCCTCCAACCTCACAAATGACGCATTACCAGGGCAGGACTATCCCTCCAGCGGCATGTTGCGACGCGTCTTCGGTATGATCGGAACATGGGCGGCCGCCACAGGTGCCGCCCTCATCACCGAAATTCCCGAGTACTTCCATACGGCCGTCATCTTTGGACGCTTTTTTACGTTTGCCGATGCCGAAATGGAGAGGATCTTCCGCGCCATGAAGCGAGACCTTCTCCCCGCATCCCCCTCTCACCGGGACATCGCCAACACCTCCATCGCCTTTGAACAG
>CAMCLY010000239.1 GCA_945875805.1 uncultured Myxococcales bacterium
AAGCCAAACACGAAAAGCCCTCACCAATCCCCACCAAAGACCTAAGCCAAACACGAAAAGCCCTCACCAATCCCCACCAGAGACCTAAGCCAAACACAAAAAAGCTCCGCCAACCCCACAACACACCAGGCCAAAAACAACGCCCCAAGCCTCACCACCACATGAAATGCGAAAAGGGCGCATGGCGTAGCCATGTGCCCTTTTCGCATTTCGGGGGGCGTGGGGGGACTTCGTCCCCCCACACAAAAAAACAAAAACCTTACACGCCGTCCAACACCGACCATGGGAGGTCCACGACGAGGGTTCCCACGGCCCATGGTGCCACCTGATAGGGTTCAAAATACACGCGGAATCCCTCATCGGTGCGCAGGATATTCGCAAAGTTTTCGCGTTTTGGGGCTGTGCCATCCACGATCATCGATTCCACGTCCATGTCTTCTTCGATCATCTCGCGCACTTTTTTTCCACATTCGACGGACAAGACGTCGAGGGCGACCTCTGGATTTTGGACGCGGTCAAAGAAGTCCACGCGTTTTCCCGTTTGCGGATCGAACATGAGCGTGTGAAGTGCCAACCCATCGTGAGCCCCGCCGCGATAGTTCGTCAGAGAAAACAAAATATCGATGCCCTCTTCATTGGCGCGCACGGATTCCGCTTCCAACATAAAATAGTAATCCGGAATTTCCCTTTCGGCCCCGAACTCCGCCTTATCGGCTTCGTGCTCCTTGAGGAGGGAATCGCGTGCCTCCTTGAGCTGACTGGTGACAAACGCGTCTATCTCCTGATCGACGGTTGGGATTCCGTAATGGAAATAGCGCGCCTTGATCTGGCATCCCGGTTCGGAGACGTCCCGCGTCTGCTCTGTGATTTGAATGGCCACTTTTTGCCCCTTTGCGGGGGCGTTTTCGGTCACCACAGACGCACGCTCCGATGCAGAGGTGCTTTCCGATGCGGTCGTGCTGCGTTCCGGAGCGGTCGCGCACCCTCCCATCACGCCCATCACGCCCATGACTGCCCACAAAATTATGCCATACTTATGCATAAAGACTCCTTTATACTCACTTCGTGTTCACACTCTCACCTGGGAATGTGCCCGTGCATTCTACTTCTTTTGGGCGTCCCGTGGATATGCCAAGAGCGCCTGGAGAAAAGTTTTTTGAGGAAAAACATGTCAGAAACCGTACTCATTGCCCTTGGCGGCAATCTTGGCGACGTCGAAAAGACGTTTTTACGCGCCGTGGCGCATCTTTCGAGCGATCTGTTTGACGTCCGGGTGAGCCCGGTATATCGAACGGCGCCGCATTTTGACAAACCCGGCTGCCGGGCACAGGACGTCCCGATGTACCTCAATGCGGTGATGGTGGGACAGACGTACTGGCCGCCCGACGCCCTTTTGGAACGCCTCCAGGCGGTGGAGCGAGCGAACGGGAGACGACGCGGCGAACTCTGTGCCCCGCGCTCGCTCGATTTGGACCTTCTTCTTTATGGAGACGTCATCCTCGACACGCCATCTTTGACGCTTCCCCACCCCAGGATGCATCTTCGCAATTTTGTCCTTCGCCCCGCCGCCGACGTCGCGCCGAATATCCTGCATCCCGTTTTGGGTCAAACCATCGCCCAACTCCTCGCTTCTTGCCGTGACGATATGACTTGCGAAAAGCTGACGGATCTTTAGAAAAGGCCCGGTTTTTATTTTTTGACGACGCACAGGAGGCCATGTCTTGACAATATTTTTGACCCCGCCGAGCACGTACTCACTGGAAGAAGCAGGCGATTTGAGGCGCGCCTGTGCCGAAAAGCTCGGCATTGCGCCGGGGGACATCCAAAGTCTTGAGTATTATAAAAGAAGCCTCGACGTGCGTCACAAACGCCCGAAATTCCAGGCCGTCCTGATCATCGACGTCGCGCCGAATCCGAGGCTTGAAGCCCATCTGAGGTCGATGGGATGCGTTGCACCTGCCCCGAAAATCGAGCTCCCGACGTTTTGTGGCCGCGAACCGAGACCGAACGTGGCGATCGTCGGTGCGGGCCCTTCGGGATTGTTTGCCGCCATGGTGCTTGCTACGGCGGGCTGTCATGTCGATATTTTTGAACGTGGCAAACCGGTATCCCAGCGCACGCGCGACGTCGCGACCCTGATGCACCACGGCCGGCTCAATCCGGAGAGCAACATCTGTTATGGCGAAGGTGGCGCGGGCACGTTTTCGGACGGAAAATTGATGACGCGCACCAAGTCCAAATACATTCCGTATGTGCTGGAACAGTTCAGGGCGTTTGGGGCAGATAGCAGGATTTTGTACGAATCACACCCCCATATCGGCACGGACAGACTGGCCCCCATTCTGACGACGATGAGAGGATGGCTCGAGTCGCGCGGCACGACATACCATTTTGATCGCCGGGTCGAGGCCGTATGGGTCAAAGACGGACGTTGCCGGGGCCTCGTCGTGGCCGGCGAACGCCTTGGATACGATGCGGTGTTTCTCGGAATGGGGCACAGCGCCGACGACATGTTTGAAGGCCTGCTCGCCCAGGGATTTGCGCTCGAAGCCAAACCGCTTGCGGTGGGCGTCCGTGTGGAACACCCTCAGGCCCTGATCGACGAAATCCAGTACGGACGGTATGCGGGCCACCCGTTGTTGCCACCGGCAGAGTATGCCGTGCGGTTTAATGCGGAAGGCATGGCCAGCGTGTTTTCGTTCTGCATGTGTCCCGGAGGACATGTGGTGGCGTCACAGACGACGGCGGAAACGCGCGTGGTAAACGGGATGAGCGGAAGCCGCCGCAACGGCCGGTATGCCAATGCGGCACTCGTGGCGACGGTGGGCGCGGAGAGTTTTGATCCTGGGCCGCTGGGCGGTCTCAAATGGATTCGCGCGCTCGAACGGCGCGCCGCAGAAGGCATGCCTCCGGCCCATGCCCCGGCACAATCCGTGCGCGATTTCCTCGCCCGCAAATGCCCGTCGCGAAATCCGGTGACGACGTATGCCCCAGGAACGGCACCCGCCAATCTCCACGACATACTCCCGCGACGGGTCGCTGAGGCGCTGTGCGTTGCACTCCCGGCCTTTGACAGGCAGATGAAGGGATTTCTGTGTGCAGAGGCCAATTTTATCGGGATCGAATCGCGCACGAGTTCGCCAGTCCGCGTGGTGCGTGGCGAGGATTATGAGGCCGTCGGGATAGAAAATGCGTACCCAATGGGCGAAGGGGCGGGCTATGCAGGGGGCATCACGAGCTGCGCCCTGGACGGGATCCATGCAGCCCTGGCTTGGTGTCACAAGGCGAATCTGTGCGCGTGAGGTAAACCCTTGGGGCCCGGGGCGGGGGGGGGGGGGGGGGGGGGGGGGGGGGGGGGGGGGGGGGGGGGGGG
>CAMCLY010000240.1 GCA_945875805.1 uncultured Myxococcales bacterium
TTGCACTCGGAGGGCTCGCGGCGCAATCCCACGTCCTCACTCAGTCACAGGTCAACGACGACGCACAACCCCTCGAACCACACCATTTTAATATTGCACTCGGAGGGCTCGCGCCAACGCCCCCCAACACTTCGTCCGTCTCAGACACTCATGCGCTATCGGGCAACTTCGATCTTCATTCCTTTGAGTTCTCGCTCTCGCGTCTGCTCCAGGAATCCGCGTCGTCCCAAGGGGCGACGCATGACGCCATGATCTCAGAACTCGATGCAAAACAGTCCCTTCTTCAGGACGAAATTGCCCGCCAAATGGCGCGCCTCGAAACTCGATTACTGGCCCACATCGACGCGCGGTTTGATCGCCTCGAACAAAGCGTGTCGGCGCTTTTGGCGCGCCTTTCAGACCACTCATAAGGACTTGCACATGCAAAAGATCGTCATCATCGGCGGCGGCCCGGCAGGCCTTGCCGCCGCCAGGATCCTCCTCCGCGCAGGCGGATTTCAGGTCAGCATCTATGAGAACAACGACACCATCGGCTTTCTCAACGGCGGATTTGTCCAATGGCTCAAGGGAACGTTCAAACGCGCCGACGATGCGTTTACCACCACCATCGAAGAGATGACCCAGCTCGGGGCCCTCATCTACCTCAACACCGAGGTGACCCAGGTCGATCACCTCGCAAAACGCGTCTACGTGCGAGATAACGCAGGACATCTGAGTTACGACACCTACGACCGTCTGATTCTGGCCACCGGCTCGCGCGCCTCGCAATTCCCGATTCCAGGGATGCACCTCAATGGCATTCATCACGCCAAATTCTATCAGGATGCCCAGGCCATCATTGCACGGCGCGACGCCCCCGATTTGAAGCGCGTGGCCGTCTTTGGCGGAGGATACATCGGCGTCGAACTCGCCGAAGCCTGCCGTGCGTTTGGCAAGGAAGTCATTCTCGTCGAACCCTCCAGCCAGCTTCTCACCGCCCATTACGATCGACCTTTTGCCGACCAGATCGAAGCGCGCCTCAAGGCGCAGGGCATTGACGTCCAGTACGCACGCATCCAGCGATTTTTGGGTGAATCCACGGTGTCACAAATGGTCACGAACCGGGCGACCCATGATGTACAGCTCGTGCTCCTCAACATCGGTTTTTACCCGGTCGCGGATTTGTGCGAAGGCGCCGCGCGCGCCGAAAACTCGGCCTATCGCGTCGGCGCCGACCAACGCACAAGCCTGCCCGACGTCTACGCCGTCGGGGACTGCTCTGCCAGTTACGACAAAATCACAGGGGAATACCGAACGATCTACCTGGCCTCCAACGCCATCCGAACAGGCACCATTGCCGCCTGTCACATCATGGGCAAACCCATCCCCGACACAAGCCCGCTCAACACCACTGCACTCTGTATCCAAGGGCTTTACCTCGCCTCGACCGGACTCTCCGCCGCCGAAGCCCGCGCCCACGACATCGAAGTCAACATCTCCGATCTCCACGCCAAACAATTCCCCGCCTTTATGAAAGGCAAAAACGACGACGTCACCCTCAGACTCGTCTACCGGCAGTCCGACCGCGTCCTCATCGGTGCACAAATGGCCTCCGAATACGACATCACCGAACACATCAACTATTACTCCCTGGCCATTCAGCAAAACCTCACCGTCAATACCCTCTGTTTTGCAGACACCTTCTTTATGCCGCACTTCAACCAGGCCTACAATTACCACCTCCTGTGCGCCCTCGGCGCCCCATAACGCCTTCACGTAGAACATACTATGAAAACCATCATCATCGGACTTAACCACGCGGGATGCGCCGCCGCACGTACCCTCATCAATCTCGGACAAACCGACATCACCATCTACGATCGAAGTCTGGAAGTCAGCTTCCTGGCCTGCGGCATGGCCCTCTGGATCGGAGGACAGCTCTCATCCGGGCAAGGTCTCTTCTATGCCAGCGCCAAGGACTTCGTCGCACTGGGCGCAAAAGTCATGACCGAAACCATGGTCGACACCATCGACTTCGATCGGAAATACATCCAGGCACACACCAAATCCGGGCAGACCGTCACCGATACCTACGACCGCCTCATTCTCGCCACCGGCTCACGACCCAAAATGCCCAATATCCCAGGACTCGCCCTCGACAACATCATCAACGCCAAAACGTTTCGCGATGCCGAACGCGCCGTCACACTCCTCGCCAAACCCGACATCCGGCGCGTCGCCGTCATCGGTGCAGGATACATCGGCATCGAACTCGCCGAAGCATGCCGACGACAGGGAAAAGAAGTCACCCTCATCGATTCCGCTCCCCGAATCATGAACGCCCACGCCGACGAAAAATTCTCAAACTTCATCGCCGAACAGCTCACCGCGCACGGCATCCGTATCGAAACCGACCTCCGCATCACCGAATTTGAAGGCGACTCAAAACTCCGATCCATCCGAACCACCAAAGGCTCCATCCCCGCCGACCTCGCCTTCGCCTGCATGGGCTTTGAACCCTGCACCGAACTCGCCCAGGGCAAACTCGAACTCGGACCCAAAAACGCCTTCAAAGTCGACAAAAACCAACGCACAAGCCGCCCAGACGTCTTCGCCATCGGCGATTGTGCCACCATCTACAACAACGCCATCGACGCCCCCGACTACATCGCCCTAGCCTCCAACGCCATCCGCACCGGTATCATCGCCGCCTTCAACGCCGCCGGTATCGACCTCCCTTACCCCGGCGCACAAGGCTCCTCCGGCCTCTGCATCTACGACATGAAACTCCTCACCACCGGGCTCTCCCTCCAGGCCGCCAAAGAACACCACCGCGACGTCTCCTTCATCGACGTCGACCAAAAACGATTCCCCGACTCCCATTCCGGCCCCAATCCCACCGTCCACATGCGCCTCGTCTACCGCAACGACGACCGCGTCCTCATCGGCGCACAAATCGCCTCCAAAGCCGACCTCTCCGGCGCCATTCACATGCTCTCCCTCGCCATCCAAACCCACCTCACCATCGACGCCCTCGCCTACCAGGACATCTTCCTCATGCCCGAAGTCTCGGGACTCAACGCCTATCGCAAGGCCGCTTTGAGCGCGGGCTATCTGCCCTAAGGCAGATACGCCCTGCGCGCGGCGCTATCCGCCATCTGGCGGATACGCGCCGCCTCCCTTCGACCACCCAAACGTCGACGATAACGCAAATCGCCCCACAAAAAGCCCTCACCAAAACCCGCCCTCACCCCCGGCCCCTCTCCCATGGGGAGAGGGGAGCATGCTTCATAAAAAACAAAAAGCCCTCACCAAAACCCCGACCTCACCCCCGGCCCCTCTCCCATGGGGAGAG
>CAMCLY010000241.1 GCA_945875805.1 uncultured Myxococcales bacterium
GTGCGTGCGAAACTGGCTATGTGTTGGTAAACGGTCAGTGCGAGCTGAAGAAAACCTGTGATGCGAATAAAGAAATCTACAATTCCGCGAGCAACACATGCTCATGTGACACCGCCAAACATTGGGCGGGCGCTGCCGGAAGTTGTACATGTGAGACAGGCTACTTGCTGATAGATGGTCATTGTGAGTTGAAGAAAACCTGTGATCCGCTTAAGGAAATCTATCATGCCAGTAGCAATACATGCACATGTGACACAGCCAAACATTGGGTGGGCAGTGCCGGCGGGTGTATGTGTGAAACCGGTGTGCAGGTCGGCAGTTCGTGTAAAACCCCTGTCATAGGGGATATGATTACATTTGGTAGCTACGAACAGGATAATGATCTTACCAACGGTAAAGAGCCGATTACCTGGAGAGTCCTTGATTATGACTCTCAAAAGAGAATCGCGCTTGTACTCAGCGAGAAGGCACTCGATACCCGGGCGTTTAATGAGGATAAATCATCAGGGTGTACTTATGACAGAAGCACGATTCGTTCGTGGCTGAACGGTTATGACAAAGCACAAAACGATTTAAAGAAAAACTTCACCACCAATAATTTTATTGACACTGCCTTCACGCCTGAAGAGCAGGATAGAATTGCAAAGACACTTGTCGTTCCCGATAAAAACCCGAAAGCCGATGAGAATCCTGAGTATAATTATGTCACTGGTTATATGACAGAAGACAAAATCTTTCTGCTCAGTATTACGGAGGTCAATCAATACTTAAAGACTGCCTCGGACAAACAAGCCGACACCACGCGTTATGCCGTCAAAAAAGGGGCGAGGGTTGTGGCCTCTGTGTCACATAATGATACAGAAAATGGCACATGCAATGATCCTCATTGCTGGGCTCTTTGGTGGCTTAGAACGAATGGCCAGTATACCACATACAAGACTTACGTTTATAATAGCACTATCAGTGTCAACGGTAACTTCTTAGCCATATCACACATGTCTGTGCGTCCCGCCTTGTGGGTGAAGTATTGATGATGGTCCACGTTCAATAGATCAAACCTGGGGTTCAGCGGGGCTTTTAACCCGAGCAAATATGGCCTGCCACAGGCAGGCCAGCACACCTCAATCTCATTCTCGTCCGCATTCCGAAATGATATTTTGTATAAATCGCTCGGAATGGCGTGGCGAGGACGGCTGTGCTTGTACACACCATATGTACAAAGCTATTCAATGATCTGGCCTTGTGATACCTTGGTGAGGTATTCCCAACGAGCGTAGAGGGCGTCTATGTGTTGTGTGAGTTCGTCGAGTTTTGTGTTTAATTCTTTGATTTTGTTTGGGATTTTATAAGTTGCCGGATCCGAAATTTCGCGTTCGACCTCTTCTTTTTCGGTTTCTGCGGCGAGGATGACGTCTTCGATGGACTGGAGTTCCTGGTTTTCTTTATAGGTGAGTTTGCGCGGTTTTGGCGTCTGAGTTTTTTCGGGGCGTTTGGTGGTTTTGGGGGTTACGGTATTTTGTGCGTCGGACTCGCGTTTTTTGCACAATGTGTAGAAGTCGTAATCGCCTTCATAACGGACAAAAGTTTTTGTGTTGGGGTCAAAGGCGAGTACGGCGGTGGCGATGTGGTTGATGAGAAAACGGTCGTGGGTGACAAAGAGGACGGCGCCGTCATAGGCGTCGAGGGCATTTTCGAGCGTTTGCAACGAATCGATGTCGAGGTCGTTGGTCGGTTCGTCGAGGACGAGGAGGTTGGCTTTGGCGGACATCATTTGTGCAAAGAGCAAGCGGCATTTTTCGCCTCCCGAGAGCGTCGAGACGAGTTTGTCCTGTTCTGGCACATCGAACAAAAATCGCGACAAAAAGCCGCGTTTGTGGACGGCATTGCCGTTGACGTAGACGTGGTCGCCGTCGCCCAGGGCATCGTAGACGGATTTGGTTTCGTCGAGTCCCTGCCGGTGTTGGGAGAGGTAGGCAATATGGGTATTTTTGCCGATGATGACCTCGCCGGAGTCGGGATCGCGGCGTTTGGTCAGAATTTCGAGCAAGGTCGTTTTGCCGCATCCGTTGGGGCCAATGATGGCGCAACAGTCGTCTTTGCGCAACTGGAAGTCCATGGGGGCAAAAATCGTCCGGTCGTATGACTTTGAAATGTGTTCGGCTTTGATGATGATGTTTCCGAGACGGGCGTCGGCGGTGAACTGCATGGACAGCGTGGCTTCGTGCGTGACTTTGGCTTTTTCCTGAATTTCGGCGACGCGATCGATGCGGGCTTTGGCCTTGGTCCCCCGTGCTTTGGGGCCGCGGCGCAACCATTCGAGTTCGGTGACGAGGAGGTTGGCGTATTTTTCCTGTTCCTTGCGCCGCAAGTCCATCAACGCGGCTTTTTGTTCGACAAAATTGACATAATTTCCTGCGAACGAAAGCAATTCACTGTGATGGAGTTCGACGATGCGCGTGGCGATTTTGTCGAGGAATGCGCGATCATGGGTGACGAGGACGATGGCGGCGCGGTAGTCCTTTAGCAGGGCCTCGAGCCACTCGATGGTGGGGACGTCGAGGTGGTTGGTCGGTTCGTCGAGCAACATGACGTCGGGACGTTCGAGCAGTACGCGCGCCAGAGCCACGCGTCGCTGTTGACCGCCCGAGAGTTTTTCCATCGGGGTGTCGAGCAGGTCGTCCGGAAGGGCAAGGCGTTTGAGCATGCCTTCGATATCGTGATCGAGTTCCCATCCTCCATGCGCTTCGATTTCTGCCTGCAATTGCTCTTGCTCGTGGCTCAGTTGTTCCGCTTGGACGGCGTCGGCATGCGCCATTTTTTCGCACAGCAACTCGTAGGCATGGATCCGCATCCGACGCGGTTCGAGCGATTTGGCGACGACGCTGCGCGGCGTGTCTTCCAGTCCAAAGACGGGATTTTGTGGCAAATACGAAACTTGAAGTTTTCGATGGTGCGTGATCGTGCCGTCGTCGGCATACTCAAGCCCTGCCAAAATCCTGAGCAACGTCGATTTTCCCGTTCCGTTATGTCCGATGAGTCCGATTTTTTCTCGCTCTAAAATGAGCAGGGATAAGTCTTCAAAGACGCTTTTGGCGCCGTACGATTTGCTGAGTTTTTGAATATCAATGATGGGAAGCATGGTCGGCCTGCAAAATAAAGGGGTCCAAACGCGCCCCTTCTAACGAATTTATGACGAGACGTCCACGCGTCGTTTTTTTTGTGGGGGGACGAAGTCCCCCCACGCCCCCCGAAATGCGAAAAGGGC
>CAMCLY010000242.1 GCA_945875805.1 uncultured Myxococcales bacterium
GACGGGGGCAGAGTTGAGTGGCGTCCAGTGGACGGCACGAAACGATAGCCCAGTGAGCAAAGGGGATGAACGAGCCAAAGAAACGAGAGTTTCGACGCGAAGTTCATCGCCTATTGCGAACTGAGGGGAAGCGTTTCGCCTCTGGCGAAACGCAGGGGAAGGGTGGGGCCGGGGCCGGGGGGGAGGGCGGGATTGGGTGAGTTTTTTTGTGTCTTCCCAGGCTTTTTGTGAGGGTTGGTAAGTCATTTTATGGAGGGCTTTTGACTTTTTTACCGAACCCCCAACGCCTGCCCCCTGATCCCAGCCCACCTGCACAGACGGTAGGTAAACCCTACATCCCGCGCCAGAGATAACGCGCGGGAATGTAGGGAACGCTACTTTTTGTTCAACGTTTCAAACCAGTTTTTGAGGGCCGTCAAATCATCGTATTGGCCGTGCGTTTCGGCGAGTACGGTGGGAATGTCGAGTGGAATGAGAAGCTGGGCACGGCGAGAGAGGCCGTCGGGGGCCAGGAGCTGGAGATTGGCGGGCAGAGGGATGGCGCGATGGAGGGTTTCCGGCGTCAGGCAGCGGGCAATGACAAGGCGTTTTGTTTCAGGATGGACGTAAAACACGCGATCGCGAACAATCGTATTGAGCGCTGCCACCAGACTGACAAAAAGCACGGCAGAAATCAGAAATTTGAGAAAAAACGCCAGAAATGACTCATCCCGATGGGCGTAATCCATGAGGTAATCCGGCAGATAAAGCACACCAAGCGTCAGGACGGTGAGGCCAAATGCCGTGGCAAACGCCATAAAAAACCGGCAGAGACGCTGAGATGGGTTCGGCGAAAACCTGACCCAGCCATCTGGAATACCTTTGCCAGCCGGGCATGACGAAAGTCGAATCTGATGTCCGAGGGTGGGAAGTGGGGTGGCATGGTTAGTCATAAAGCATATCTCTATTTAAAAAGAGCGTGAAGCCTTTAGCGCGACACGAAATCGGGATTTGAGGGGACCGCCTGCAGGCATTCAATGCGCGTCACGGTGATTTTCCGGTATCGCGAAAGCCACTGCAAGGTGGCGAGGACGGAAGGCGTCTGAGAGACGAAACGCGCAGTTTGAGCATCACCACACTGCACGCTCCAAATGCCGTGGTCGACGCGCAAAAGCGCAACGCGGCTGGCATATTCGGGTCCCACGGCCATGCGCAGAGCCAGCTTGTGCCACATTTCGGCAGGCATGGCGTCGATTCTGACCTGCCTGAGCAACGTGGAGGCGGTAAGGGGATCGGGAGAATTGAGCGGCGTCTGACGATAGACCTGTCGCAACCCTGCATGCATACGCGCCTGCGCAGAGGTGGCGTGTTCGGGCACAGGCTGAATGCGCGAACACAAATCGAGAGGACGGCGAGCATGATACTGGGTCAGGCGCGCCTTGATCTCCTGATTTTTGGCAAGCATGGCCATGTCCGCCGTCGAGGCACAGGCGACAAACCAGACACCGTCTTTGGTCGAGACGACGCGTGAAGGATTCTGCAGAATGCCGTTAACGGCGGCGTTCCAGCACACCTGCCTCCATTCCCTGCGCGCCATGGCATAAATGACGTCCTCGGGCAGTTCAAGTGGACTCATCTCGTTTAGCATGTTGACAATCCTGCGAAATCCAATAGAAGAGCGCGCCGCGCGCAAAACTGGCCGCGCGCAAAACTCTTTATAACAAAGGACTGAAACATGAAACAACGCACCCTGAGTATCGTCAAACCCGACGCCGTTCGCGCGGGAAATGCGGGAAAAATTATCGCCGAAATCGAATCGCATTTTAAGATCGTCGCCATGCGCAAACTCCAGCTGAGCAAGGCCCAGGCGTCGGCTTTTTATGCGGTTCACGCCGAGAAACCATTTTATGGCGAACTCGTGGAATTCATGACCTCCGGCCCCGTCGTGGTGATGTGCCTTGAAGGCGAGGACGCCATCGCGGGATACCGCAAACTCATGGGTGCCACGAATCCCGAAAAGGCCGAGGAAGGCACGTTGCGCAAAAAATATGCGTCGTCGATGTCGTGCAATGCGGTGCACGGAAGCGACGCCCCCGAAACGGCCGCTCAAGAGGTGGCGTTCTTCTTTGCGGGTTGCGATTTGATATAAGCCGCCGCGCGCGCCATCCTCGTGTTGTTTATCGTGAATTATGAGGACAGGCGCGCGGCCTTGGCCGTTGGAGCGAGGATCATGGAATCCATACGGGCGACCCTTCCTGCGGAACTCGAATCCGTGCTTGTGGGTGATTTTGGCGAAAAGAAATTCCGCGTGTCCCAGATTTTGAAGTGGGTGTTTGAACGTCGCGCCGAATCGTGGGACGACATGACCAATCTCTCGAAGTCCCTTCGCGATCGCCTCTCTCATTATTATGCCCTGCCTCCATTTCCCGAGCCCGAACAGCACGTGGCCAAAGACGGCACAAACAAACTGGCGTGTCGCCTGTCGGATGGAAGCATCGTAGAGTCTGTGCTGATTCCGACCGAAGACCGCCTGACGTTATGTGTATCGTCACAGGTGGGATGCAAATTCGGATGTGCGTTTTGCCGGACGGCGACGCTTGGATTCATGCGACACCTGACGGCCGAGGAAATCATCACCCAGGTCATGGTGGCACAGAAAGTGGCCGAACCAAGGCGGATTACCAATCTCGTCTTCATGGGAATGGGCGAGCCGCTGGACAACTACGATCATGTCGTACGGGCGATAAAAATTCTGCTCGCACCGGAAGCGTTTGACTATTCTCGCCGCAAAATCACCCTGTCGTCGGTGGGACATGTACCCGGTCTGACCAAACTGGCCCAGGAAGGACTCGGGATCAATCTGGCCATCAGTCTTCATGCGGCGAGCGATGCGTTGCGCAGCGAGATCATGCCAGCCAACCGGATGTGGTCTCTCGACGAGCTTTTTGGCGCACTCAAGAAGTATCCGCTCGACGCCCGACAACGCATTACCTTTGAATACATCATCATAAAAGGTCTCAACCACAGCGCGCATGACGCAAACCTCCTCGTCAAACGGTTGCACGGGATTCCATCCAAAGTCAATCTGATTGGATTTAATGCGTTCTGCGGATGCCGGTTTGAATCCCCAAGTCCAGAAGAGATTGTCGAATTTCAGGAACGCCTTCTGTCCAAAGGTGTCTCGACGTCGATTCGTCTGGCACGAGGGGACGACGAGCTGGCCGCTTGCGGCCAGCTCGG
>CAMCLY010000243.1 GCA_945875805.1 uncultured Myxococcales bacterium
GCGGCGCGTATTTGCCCGCAGGGCAAATAGCGACGTTGGGGGGACACTTCCCCCCTCACGCACAAAAAATAAATTCAGTGATAAGTTTTGTAAAAATGCAAAATTATTGCATTTTATATGGTAGATAAAGAGATGATTCACACTCGACGCGATGCTGTACGCCTGTGTCTTCGGCTGGACGATGCCTTTGAAGATTTTCCGTTTGGGGACGATGTGTCGGTGATGCGGCACGAAAGCAATCGCAAGATGTTTGCGCTGATTTGCATTCACGACGGGCTTGTGTGCATGAATCTCAAGGCAGAACCCCAAGATGTCTTGCGCTATATCGAAGAATATTCGGCTGTTGTCCCGGGGTGGCACATGAACAAGAAGTATTGGGTCACCGTGTTATTTGACGGCAGCATGGACGCCGAAACCGTGCAGGAGATGATAGCGAACAGTCACCGCCTGACGGCTCCAAAACAAGCCAGGGATCGCAAAAAGCGACCATGCACCGACTCCAATGTGTGATAGAAGCCGAGATGCTCTGTTGTCTTTGGACGAGGCAGGAGCGGTTTAATACATTTTTATGGACAGGAGCTCGCCATGTCTACTCACAGCACATCTGTCACGGTGACGATAGCTGCCATCACGGCGGCATTGGGACTTTCCCTTGGATATTTTCAAGGACGTCAGGAAGGGTTTGCGACGCGCGAGGACGTGTCATCTCAAATCACCCATCTCACGCTTGACTCGTTGACCGTCCCCATTGAAGGGAGCCCCAAACGCGGTGGTTACAATGCCAAAACGACCCTTGTCGTCTTTATGGACTTTGCGGTGCCCGCATCACGCCAGGTTTATAAGGAATACCTCGATCATGCGTTTAAGGTGCACGGAGACAATCTGGCCGTAGTGTACAAGGCGTATCCTCTGGCGGCCAATCCGGACTCGATGACGCGCGCGCGCGCGGCGGCGGCGGCACAACTTCAGAATCGGTTTTGGGAAATGGCTGAGGCGTTGTTTGA
This sequence comes from uncultured Myxococcales bacterium, assembly GCA_945875805.1. Taxonomy (GTDB): domain Bacteria; phylum Myxococcota_A; class Bradymonadia; order UBA4248; family UBA4248; genus UBA4248. The sequence goes on from CAMCLY010000243.1 coordinate 1,005, forward strand.
GGTTCCCACCAATCCTCCGCTTGACAAAGAGGCCGCGCTTGGGTTGGCCAAAAAGCTCGGGCTTGATGCGGCTCGATTTGCCAGCGATTTTGACGCTCCAGCCGTCGACGATCGCATCCGCAAAGACGTGGCGTTGGGTGAAAAACTCGGCATCAAAGGCGCCCCCACCCTTTTTGTCAACGGACACGAAATCGTCTTTCAGAACGCTATCACCCAGGACGAAATCATGAGCGCGGTCAACGCCGAAATGCTTCGTCTCGAACGTCTGGCCTCGTTGCCGTCGGCGTATTACTATCTTGGTTCGATCGTCAATCAGTATCTCGACGATGTCGCCAGAGCCCAGGATACGCTCGGGCGTCCCGTGCGCGGTGCCCAGAACGCCCTCGTCACCATCGTAGAATATTCGGATTACGAATGCCCATTTTGTAAAAAAGCCGATGCCACGGTGCGCCGTTTGTTGACCGAATACCCCGATTCCGTGCGTCTCGTTTTTTCGCACAACCCCTTGCCGTTCCATAAAAACGCCAGACTCGCGCATCAGGCCGCGTATGCGGCCGGAAAACAGGGTAAATTCTGGGAAATGAACGACATTTTGTTCCAAAATCAGAAGAATCTTAGTGAGCCCAGTTTGATCAAATACGCCCAGGAGCTCGGGCTGAACATGGCGCGTTTTAAGGAGGATTTGCATTCCCCCGAGGCGGCGGCTGTGATCGATCGCGATCTCAAGGAAGGCGTGACTCGCAATGTGTCGGGTACCCCGCATTTTCTCATCAACGGTCAGGAACTCAGTGGTGCCCTTCCCTATTCGAGTTTCAAGACTGCCGTCGAAAAAAGCTTGGTTCAGGCGTCTGCCTTACAAAAGAAAACAGGGCTCAAGGGCGAGGCGCTCTATGCCGAGATCATGAAATCCGCGCCGGTCAAGGCAGCGCCGGTGCCTGCGGATGCCAAACTGTTTGTCGATATCACCAACGCACCGGTGTGGGGCTCCCCCGATGCGCCCGTCACCATCGTCGAGTTCACCGATTTTGAGTGTCCTTTCTGCAGTCGCGCGAATGCCACGCTCAAAACCCTTGTCGAGAAAAACCCCGACAAGGTTCGCGTCGTCTTTAAACACCACCCCCTCGCCATGCATAAAAACGCCGATGCCGCACATCGGGCTGCTCAGGCTGCCGCCCTTCAGGGCAAGTTCTGGGAGATGTACCATCTGCTTTTCGACAACCAGCGCAAACTCTCCCCTGACGATCTCAAAGCGTACGCCGTCCGTCTCGGTCTCGACGTCGACAAATTTCTCGCCGATATGGAAAGTGAGGAGGTCAAAAAAAGCGTTGCTGGCGATTTGGCTCAGGCGTCCACACTGGGCGTTCGGGGAACACCGCATTTCTTTGTCAACGGCAAGCGTCTCAGTGGCGCACAGCCGTTGGAAAAATTCCAGGCGATGGTGGACAGTGCCTTTAATGACGCCAAACCCTTTGTCGAACGCGGTCTCAAGGGTGATGCGCTCTATCGCGCCATCACGCAATCTGACGAACGTTCTGCGCGTCCTGATGTGGGGGGGCGTAAACGCCTGGCGCGCGCCGGACAACTCCAACGTGCCGAACTCCACAAAATGGCCGGTTCCACCGACAATATTGTCCTCGAAGTCGGTGATTCCTACGCACGCGGTCCCGAAAATGCCCCTGTGACGATTTTCCAGTTCAGCGAGTTTCAGTGTCCATTTTGCGCAAGAGTGGAACCCACGGTGGAGGAGATTCGCAAGGCGTATGGCGACAAGGTGCGCATCGTCTTTAAAAACTTCCCGCTTAGGTTGCACCAAAATGCCAAGCTCGCCTCAGAAGCCGCTCTGGCCGCAGGCGCGCAAGGTAAGTTCTGGGAAATGCAGGCTCTTCTCTTCCAAAACCAGAAAAACCTCGTTCGGCCTGCCCTTTCGGACTACGCACGTCAACTGGGGCTTGACGTCGCGGCGTTTGACGCCGCGCTCGACGCCCACACCTATGCCGCCCAGGTCGATAAGGAAACCGCCGAAGGCCGAAGTGTTGGCGTCACCGGTACGCCGTCGTTCGTCATCAACGGAAAACTCGTCCGCGGTGCAGTCTCCTTTGAATCCTTCAAAGCCGAAATCGACGCCGCGTTGAGTCAGAAATAGGTTGGTTTTTTTTGTGGGGGGGACGAAGTCCCCCCACGCCCCCCGAATTGGGGAAGGGG
>CAMCLY010000244.1 GCA_945875805.1 uncultured Myxococcales bacterium
GTAAGGCTTTTTGGTTTTTATGAAGCATGCTCACCTCTCCCCATGGGAGAGGGGCCGGGGGTGAGGTCGGGGTTTGGGGGTGGGCTTTTTGTTTTTGGTTTTTTATTTTTATTGACTAGGCCATGAAGAGGGAGCGCGGCGTATCGCCCGAAGGCGATAGCCGCGCGCGCAGGGCGTATCCGCCAGAGGCGGATAGCCCGCGCCCGAAACAAAAAACTTTATTTTGATATAAAAAAGGTCGGGAAGAGAGAAGAAATATCATTATATAGTGTCCTATCATTGACGGAAGTATGTGTTGGAGAGCTGAACGCGTGCGGAGGAAGAAATGAAGAAAACGAATGCGACGAGAATGGCGGTATGGTCGGCGTTATGTATTGCGCTGTGGACGAACGGGTGTGCGGAAGAATGTGCCGACGGGATGTGTGGGAGTCTGGTGGGGGAGACAGGGACGACGAAAGCGCCGTTGACGGCGTATTGTCAGATAGCGGTATCCGGGTATGGGACGGTGAATATCGAATCGGACTATGTGCCGAATGTGACGTGGTGCGAGAACGGGAATGCACCGGATCAGGCGTTGCGGGCACAGGCGGTGGCGGCACGTGGGTTTGCGTATTACAAACTGAATCACAACATGGGGACGTCGTCGAACCCGGTTCAGAACAGCCAGGGGGATCAGGTGTACAAATGCGAGAGCCGGAGCCCGTCGGATGCGCAGTTGCAACGGTGTATTGACGCGACGAATGACACGAGCGGGACGGTGCTGATGTATGGCAGCACGGTGATTTGTACATTTTATGTGTCCGGGACGAAGGGGGATTGTCTGGACAGCACGTGTCGGGACAACGGGACGTGTTCGTTGTCGGTTCAGAAGAACGTGACGTACAACGAGGGCAAATCGGGGTCGAACATCACGCAGACGTCTCTGGGATGGGTGAGCCCGTCGAACAAGGAAAACCGCGGCTGCATGTCTCAGAACGGGTCGAGTTGTCTGGCCAATTTGGGCTGGGGCTGGGAACGGATTGTGAAGTTTTTCTATGGGGAGGATGCGATACCGGTCAAGGCAACGGGGAGTTGTGTGGCGGAAGCGCCGAAGTGCGAAACGAAACTCGATCGTTCCGGTGCGGTGATTGACGATATGGATCCGTGTTTTTCGCGCAACTCGAGCACGTCGTGGTGGGAAGGTAACGCCGGTTACAACAGTCATTATTATTACACGTATGTGTGGGATAAGGCGGCAGAGAGCGTGGGGACGTGGACGATCAACGTGACGCGTCCTGGGACGTATGAAATTTTTGCCAACATTCCCGCCAACGTCGGGGCGTTGAGCGAGAAGGCGCCGTATACGGTGAGGGCAGGGGGGAGTGAGTATAAAAAGGCGGTGAATCTGTCGGGGAAATCGGGGTGGGTCTCGATTGGCAAATATAGCTTTACGGAGGGCGGAGATCAGTGGGTCAAGCTCGACGATGCCTCGGGTGAGGCGTACACGGACAAAAACGGGAAGCGGGTGGTGTTTGATGCGCTGAAGTTTGAGGATGCGGTGATATGTACGGATCAGTGTTCGGCGAAGGGCAGTCAGGAATGCGTGTCGAATGGCTGGCGCAAGTGTGCCGACAGCAATGGGGACGGGTGTCTTGAGTGGTCCGGGGTGACGGAATGCGGCGCCGGGACGACGTGTCAGGGGGGCGCCTGTGTGGCCCAGGAGGAGACGTGCGAGGACGAATGCGCGGCGCCGGGCGTCAGAGAATGTGTGGGTGAAAGCGTATCGTGGCGCGAATGCGGTCAATTTGATGATGACAGCTGTCTTGACTGGTCGGCGAGTACGGCGTGTGGGCCTGCGGAAAAATGCGAAGAGGGCGCGTGTGTGCCCGTCGAGGAGGAGGTGCTGGAGTGCTCGCACGACTGCATCGACGGTGAACGGATATGCGATGCGGACGGCGTCAAGACATGCGGACAGTTTGACGAAGACGAGTGTCGGGACTGGTCTGAGGTTGAGCCGTGTCAGGAAGGGTATTCCTGCCGCAACGGGGTTTGTCGGGCCGATGAGCCGGTGGTAGAGCCTTCGCGTTGTGTGCTCAAAATTGACGGCCGCAAATCGACGATCATCGACGAAACGGATCCGTGTTTTTCCAAGACGGGGAACAACTGGTCCGAACTGCTCGACTATGGGTACAATGCCCATATTTATTACACGCCGGTCAACATGTCAGGGTCGGCCAAATCGACGGGAACCTGGACGCTCAACGTGACGAAGAGCGGGCTTTACTCGATTTATGCGTACATTGAGTACGGGATAGGGAACGTCGTGGATCGGGCGTTGTACACGATCAAGGCGGGCTCGGACGACAAGGCGCTTTATGCGGTTCCGCTCGTGGACAGGTCAGGCTGGGTGAAGATCGGGGACGTGGAGCTGGTGGCAGGAGAAAATCAGTACGTTCAGCTGTCCGACACGTCGATCGATCCGGACGAGGCGAACGCGGGTCGCCGTCTTGTGTTTGATGCGATCAAGGTGATGCCGTATGAAGAGGCGCAGGACGAGGAAACGGGCGATGGTTCGACGGAATCCGGCGTCCGCTATGTCGAGGACAGCAATTGTTCGTATCACAGGCGTCGGACCGAGAACGGTCTTTCGATATCCTATATCGGTATCCTGCTGGCGATTGGATCGGGGATAATTCTCTATCGCCGACGGAGAGAAGATGGCGCCGACGAGAAGAATAAAAACTCGTAAAAAAAATCTTGACGTCGGGAACCACACCGCGTATAAGCCGCGCCGTCCGATGGGTCATCTTGAATGATTCCGGCGGATGGTGGGTATAGCTCAGTTGGTAGAGCACGGGATTGTGGTTCCTGAGGCCATGGGTTCGAGCCCCGTTACCCACCCTTTTTTCTTGAGCACCCGTAGCTCAGCTGGATAGAGCATCGGACTTCGAATCCGAGGGTCGCAGGTTCGAATCCTACCGGGTGTATGGTTGCTTCATGGGTGCATAGCTCAATTGGCAGAGCATCGGACTCTTAATCCGCAGGTTGTAGGTTCGATTCCTACTGCACCCACTTTTTTCTTTGTCCTGCGAGTGTGGCGAAATTGGTAGACGCGCAGGATTTAGGTTCCTGTGTCTTCGACGTGTGGGTTCGAGTCCCACCACTCGTATTCATGGGTGCATAGCTCAATTGGCAGAGCATCGGACTCTTAATCCGCAGGTTGT
>CAMCLY010000245.1 GCA_945875805.1 uncultured Myxococcales bacterium
GGAAACGCGGATCATTCAGAAATGATCTCACGTTTACACCCGGGAAACGCGGATCCATGGATGCGGGAGCGACGAAACACGGGGGTTCTCCATGCAAATCGCATTTTTTTTACGATAGTACTCCCCCCTCCCCCCAGAATGGGGGGAGAATTTTGCCGAGAGGGGGTAGACGCGTATTTGTTCGCGCATGCGAACAAATAGCGGCGTAGGGGGAGACTTCCCCCCACCCCAAAAAACACATAAAGTCTTTGATTTCTTGAATTTCACACAAAGGAGACAGATGTCGATGGACAAAAAAAAGATAACCATCGCGCTGGCCGGCAATCCAAACTGCGGCAAGACGACGATCTTCAACGCCCTGACGGGAGCCAACCAGCACGTCGGAAACTACTCGGGCGTGACGGTCGAAAAACGAGACGGCGAGTATCGCGACGGCGACACCGAAATCAAAGTGATAGATTTGCCGGGGACGTATTCGTTGCATTCGCACTCGCCGGAGGAACGCGTGGCCCAAGACGAACTGCTGAGCGGAAAAATCGACCTGCTCGTGGCCATCGTCGATTCGGGCGCGCTGGACAGAAGCCTCATTTTTGTGTCGCAGCTCATGCAGCTGAACATGCCGATGATTTTGTGTCTCAACATGTGGGACGAGGCCGAAAAAGCGGGACTCAAGCTCGATCTGAAAGCGATGCAGGGACTTCTCGGAATGCCGATTTTTCAGACGGTGGGATCGCACAAACGCGGAATTGCGGAGCTCAAGGCGGCGATTCTCGACAAAGAATCGTGGAAAACGCCGGCAGAACGCCTGCGGCTCGGGGACATTTTGACCGAGGCACTGGGGCACATCAAGGCCGCCCTGCCCGCGGGGACGACACACCCCGACTGGGTCGCCACGCGCCTGCTGCTCGACGATCACAAGTTCGTCGAGGAAATCGCAAAAAAGGAAGGCGACCAGGCCATCCGCACCGCCACCGCCGAACGGAAACATATCGAGGCCGACAGCAAAATGGACATCTCGCTGTACGTCACCGAAAGATATTATGGTTTTATCGACGGGCTCCTCAAGGAAGTCACTCTCAACACCGAACGCGCCGATGCTCGCGCCACCAGCGACCGCATCGACAAAGTCCTCGTCCATCCCATCCTCGGACTGCCGTTCTTTTTGATCATTGTATATATTCTGTTCCAACTGACCTTCACGCTCGGTCAATATCCCATGGACTGGATCGAGACAGGGTTTGAGGCGCTTTCAGAAGCTATACAAACGCACTGGCCTGACGGGACGATGGACGCTCTCAAAAGCCTTATCGTCGACGGCATCATCGGCGGCGTGGGCGGCGTCGTCGTCTTTTTGCCCAACATTCTCATTCTCTTCCTTGGACTCTCGTTCCTCGAAGACTGCGGATACATGGCCCGAAGCGCCTTCCTCATGGACAAGCTGATGCACAAGGTCGGCCTGCACGGACGCTCCTTCATCCCGCTCATCACCGGCTTTGGCTGCTCCGTGCCGGGACTCATGGCCACGCGGACCATTGCCGGAGAAAAGGAACGCCTCACGACGATGTTCGTCCTCCCCTTCATGAGCTGCGGCGCACGCCTGCCCATCTGGCTCCTTCTCGTCCCATGCTTCTTCCCCCCGTCCCTCCAGGCCCCGGCCATGATGGGCATCTACCTCCTCGGCGTCCTCGTCGCCCTGCTCTGCGCCTTTGTCCTGCGCAAAACCGTCTTCAAGGGACAGGAGGAACCGTTCGTCATGGAACTCCCACCCTACCGCATGCCCACCCTCCATGCCTCCCTCACGCACATGTGGGAACGCGCATGGCTCTACCTCAAAAAAGCCGGAACCGTCATCCTCGCCATCTCCATCGTCCTCTGGGTCATGACCGCCTACCCCAAAATGGATGACGAAACCGCACAGGCCACCCAAAACGAAATCACCGCACAGCTCCAGACCGAACACCCCGACCTCTATGCGCAGGGAAGCGAAGAACTCGACTCCATGGTCGAAAACGCCATGATCGATCAGGAACTCCAATATTCCGCCATCGGACGCGTCGGCCGATTCCTCGAACCCGTCGTCAAACCCATGGGATTCGACTGGAAAATCACAACCGCCCTCATCGGCGCCTTTGCCGCCAAAGAAGTCTTCGTCTCACAGATGGGCATCGTCTACAGCCTCGGAGAAGTCGACGAGGAAAACGGCGACCTGAGAACCGCAATCCGCAGCGATTTTGATACCCTGACGGGCATCTGCCTCATCATTTTCCTCCTCCTCACCGCCCCCTGCATGGCCACATTCGCCGTCATGAAACGAGAATCAAACTCCTGGAAATACGCCTTCGCACAATTCTTGGGTTTCACACTGATTGCCTACACCCTGGCCACACTCGTCCAGCAGATCGGACGCCTCTTTATGTGAGCCCTCTTGCGGAGCGCGGGCTATCCGCTCAAAGCGGATACGCCCTGCGCGCCCGGCTATCCGCTCAAAGCGGATACGCCGGGCCTCCCTTTGAATCCTGCACACAACGGGCGGTCTTAACCACACAATCCCAACCACTTTGTACATCATATTCCCAATCCCTCACCCCCACTTCGCCGCCCCGTTCCTCCACACATACCGCATACACTCGACTATCCCGTTCACAAACTGAATCGTATTATAACGCCATATATCGTCTATATATATTGTCCACATTTATATATTGTCCACATTCCATGATAAATCCTCCACTCTCCATGAGGTTCACTATGAATGAAGACATCCTCATCGTCGGGCTTATCGTCGCGCTTGCAGTGGGATATCTGATATACCATTACGTGCGAAAAATCCGCCGCCTGTCCCAAAAAAACGTCGGTGCATGCGGGCACCGTTGCGACTGCTGCCCATTTGCCAAAATGGGCGGCGGATGTGGCAAAAAAGGATAATGCTTTTGTTTTTTTTTGTGGGGGGACGAAGTCCCCCCACACCCCCCGAAATGCGAAAAGGGCACATGGCTACGCCATGCGCCCTTTTCGCATTTCATGAGGTGGTGAGGCTTGGGGCGTTGTAGAGGTGGAGCCTTTTTGTGGGTTTTGGTGAGGTTTTTTGTGAAGCATGCTCCCCTCTCCCCATGGGAGAGGGGCCGGGGGTGAGGTCGGTTTT
>CAMCLY010000246.1 GCA_945875805.1 uncultured Myxococcales bacterium
CATGCTCCCCTCTCCCCATGGGAGAGGGGCCGGGGGTGAGGTCGGGGTTTGGTGGGGCTTTTTGTTTTTGTCCTGTTTTTTTCGTGGGTTTGGGGGAGGTTTTTTGTGGGGGTAGAACTTTGAGGGGGTAGGCGCGTATTTGCCCGGAGGGCAAATAGCGACGTAGGGGGAGACTTCCCCCCCCCCCAAAAAAAAAGATCAGAACGAGCGAGTTTGAAATGATGATTTGAAGAGATGAAGCATGGGGTGGGCGTGTGGGAGGAATCGTGATAGATGGGGCGCGGCTTGGGGGACATTGGAGCGAAACGTGTCAAAGAAGATAGGGACGGTAGTCATTTGGGTGGTCGCCGTGGTGGCGGTGGCCGTGCAGCTATGGGCGTATTATGTGGTCGTGTGGCAGCCCGGGCTCGAGAATGTCATGTTCACGAATCTGACGGTGGTCGAGTGGGTGAACCGTTTGCCGTGGGTGTCGTTGGCGGAGCCGTCTGTGGTCGAACAGTACTGCGCGTTTTCGCCGAAGTTTGTGGGGTTGCTGGCATTCTGGCCGTTGCTGTGGGTGGCGGTGCGTCATTCGCTGGGGGATTTTTCCGTATGGCAGAGGGTGCTGAGCGGTGTGGTTCGGATGGCGCTTTTGGCGTTGTTGGTGCTTGCGCTGGTGGACATCGAGAAGGTGAGCGAGACGGAACGCGTGTCGGTGGTGTACGTGGTGGACGTGAGCGATTCGGTGTCGGATGGAATGATGCGGGCGGCGGAGGCGGAGATTCGGGGGGCGCTGGCGTCGCGTCGAGATGGCGTGGATGTGCAGGTGGTCGCGTTTTCGGATGCGCCACGCGTCGTGCCGGTCGATCCCGAGTTTGCGGGGCTTGAACGGTTCGCGGGGGCGGAGGGGATGGCGACGGACATCGAGTCGGCGATGCGGTTTGGGTATGTGCTTTTTCGCGAAAACCACGTGCGCCGGATGGTGCTTTTGAGCGATGGGCTTCAGACGCACGGGGACGTGCTCTCGGAAGCGGCGCGTGCACGGGCACAGGGGATTCGCGTCGATGTGAGGCATCTGGAATATGACGCGTCGCATGAGGTTTTGATTCGTTCGGTCGACGTGCGAGGACGCGACAGCCTGCGCGTCGGAAAACCGTTTGAAATCGTCGTCGAGGTCGAGTCGACCAAAGCGGTGTCGGCGCATTTTTCGTTTTATAAGAATGATGTATTGGAGGCGTCGGGCACGCGCGAGGTGGGGCTCGAACCCGGAGCGAATTTCATTTCACTTGAGACGCAGGCCGACGCGCCCGGGGAGCTTCGGATCCGGTTTGAACTGGACGGATTGGACCCTGGCGCGGATCGGTTCGCGCAGAACAACGTGCTGAGCGATCGCCTGATGATTCAGGGCAAGCCGCGCGTCCTTTATCTCGAAGACAACGCCAACAGCGCGAGTTATTTGCAGCGCGCGTTGGCGGGATATGGCGGGTCGTCGGGACAGGATTTTGAGGTCGATGTGCGTGCGTCGACGGGGTTTCCGTCGTCAATGTCCGAGTTGTCCAAATATTCTGCGGTCATATTGGGCGACGTGCCTCGTCAGACCCAGACCGGGCGTGTTAACCTGACGACGGAGGACATGAATCGGTTGCGGGATTATGTGCGCGTTCAGGGGGGAGGCTTTATCGCCCTTGGCGGCGATCAGGCGTTTGCGCTGGGCGGATACGAACAGACGCCGGTCGAGGCGATATTGCCCGTGGAATTTAAGAATGATGTGCCTCGACCTCAGAAGTCGGCGGCGGTGGCCCTGGTCATCGACAAGTCCGGGTCGATGGACCACGGCAAGCTGGAGATCGCCAAGGAGGCAGCAAAGGCGAGTGTAGGCGCACTCAAACCGCAGGACCGCGTGATGGTGATTGGGTTCGATGATGTGCCGACGGTCGTCGTGCCGGCAACCCGGGCGGTGAACCGTTACAGCATCAATACGAAGATTGCGGGGATGCGCCCGCTGGGGGGGACGAATATTCGCGACGCGTTAGAGCTGACGTATCTTGAACTGTCGATGGTGTCGGCGTCGTCGAAACTGGTGATTCTCCTATCGGATGGCGGGAGTTCGTATGCGGGGATCGATGCGTTGGTGCGCGAGATGTCGCGCGCGCGGATCACGGTGTCGACGGTGGCGATGGGCGATGCGGACGTGACGCTTTTGGGGCGGATAGCCAACCTCGGCAAGGGCAGGATGTATGTGGCGCGGGAAGCCAGCTCGGTGCCGAGAATCTTTGTGGAGGAGACGACCAGGGTGGCCAATCCCGGGGTGATCGAGGAACCATTTGTGCCGCACGTGGCACGCAGTCACGAGATGATTCGCGGGGTGACGTTGCAGACGCTTCTCGGGTATGTGGCGACAAAGGCAAAGCCCGGCAGCCAGACGATTCTGACAGCTCCCGGCGGCGCGCCGATATTGGCGCATTGGTCACTGGGAACGGGCAAAACGACGGCGTTTACAAGCGATGCCAAGAACCGCTGGGCGTCGGCGTGGATTCGTCAGTCGGCGAGCTTTGCGAGGTTCTGGGCGCAGGTGGTGCGGGCAACGATGAAGACCGAGGAAGAGACGCGTTTTGAGATGCAGGTGGTCCGGGAGAGCGAGCGCGTCCGAGTGATGGTCGATGCAGTGTCTGAGGAGGATGCGTTCCTCAACGGACTGGATGTGGAGGCGACGATACGCGATCCGGAAGGGCGAGAAAGGACGCTCTCGCTTGGACAGACAGCACCGGGATTTTATGAGAACACATTTGAATTGTCGGGGTATGGGACGTATGAGGCGGAGGCGGTACTGAGCCAGTCCGGACGTGAACTCGGGACGGCGCGCAGGACATTTTCGTTTCCATATGCCCAGGAGTATGCGAGCCCGGAACCGGATTTTGGCCTTCTCGATGCGGTGGCGCAGACGTCCGGCGGGCGCGTGGACGTCGATTTTGGGGTGACGTCCGACCCCGAGGGCGAAAAAACGCGGTCGTACAGCCCTGTATGGCCGTGGTTCCTGTGGCTGTCGCTTGGTGCACTCGTGCTGGATGTGGCGCTTCGCCGGATTCGTTTTGGTCGTAGAACGTAGTTTTTGTTTTTTTGTGTGGGGGGACGAAGTCCCCCCACGCCCCCCGAAATGCGA
>CAMCLY010000247.1 GCA_945875805.1 uncultured Myxococcales bacterium
TTCTGGTCCCATTTTCGCATTTCGGGGGGCGTGGGGGGACTTCGTCCCCCCCCCACACAAAAAAACTCAAAAAATCGCCTGGTGTGTTTTGTAATGTGCCGTGTACAGCGGTGCGCGTGCGCCGGGTTCATAGATCACCGCCGACAGGGTCGGCGCGTTTCCCAGGGGAACGTCGAGTTCACGGGCAAGGGCAAGCGCGCATCCAAAGGCCGAAATGCAGGCTACGGGGGTGAGTCCGGTGTCGATCGACATCACTTGTGTATTGAGAATATCCGAGGCCCACTGCGCGCATTCTTCGGGCCATGGGGGCGAAAGGACGAGGCGTATCGGTGCATTTTGCACGGCGTCCTGCAGGCACGTCACGCCTTGCATTTCGCGTCGCGCGCGCACGGCATAGAGATGGGACTCAAAAAGGGCGCGCACGAGGTGTGGCGCGCCGTGTGCCGGTTGCATGCCCACCATCCGGACTCCGTGGGGATCTGTCATGACATGAAGCCCTCCGCTTCCCAACGGCGCGCGACGGATCGCCTCATAGGGCAGTCGTCCATTCTCGAGTCCGAGTTCCCGTATGGCCTCGTCGATACATCGGAGGTGCGCCGATTCCGTGCAAAATCCATAACCCAGAAGCTGTGCCCGGGGGCCCGGCCTGACTTCGAGATCTCCATGCACTTCCGCTATTGCGCGAGTCCAGTCGTCGCGCGTCCAGGTTTGTGGCGACGAATCGGGTGGCGCCTTATCTTCGGCAGGTTGTGCACCGTGTTCGACGATTTCGATCTCGTATGCGGCGAGGGCATGCGTGCCGGAGGTCCAGTGCGCGCGCATCCCGTACCCCACTTCCACAGACCAGCTCAGAGGATCTGCGGCCGTTGCATAGGCGCGCGCACTGTCCGTCGAGCCCATGCCAAAGACCGAAATGCCCGCCAGTATCCCAAGAGGCGACATGTCAAAATCCGGCGGTGTTTCGAGATGGGCGCGCAGACGTTCCGCCACATTCGGCGACACGCGCGCAAACGCATGTCCGCACCGTGCCCGTCTGACACTTGCGTTTGCGTCATACCCCAGCGCCTCCCATGCGCGTGCATCGCACGGCATGGGGAGGTCGCGCGGCATTGCACAGTCCACGTGGTGTGCGGTCAGACGATCCGCGACATAACCTCCAATCGACGAGATGCCGGGGCGCATCCCAAGACAGAACTCTGGACGCGTCTGACGCATTTGATGCAGAAAACTTCGGCGGTATGACCACAGAAGCTCGGGGGCGTCCTGATAGAGCGCGGGCACCTCATGTCGGGGGACGATGAGCAGCGGATCAAAAAAAATATCGCTCAGCGTGTCTCCCCGTGTGTCGAGGCATACGGAGGTTTCTCCGTCTGGCGAGCACAGACCAAGCGCAAGGGGCGGCGGGGACTGACGGAGCATTTCGACAAGTCCGCGGGCCACCGCCTCGCACACATCGTGAGGGCGTACCGCCCACACCCCGGACGCGCGACAGAGGGATGACGGGCTTCGAGTCCACGGAACCGTCACCAGATGACGGTCTGTATCATCTCCGAGGGCGCATACACCCACCCCGTCGCGCGTCAACGAAAGTCCCCATACCGAATACGTCATGGCTTATTTGCACTTCCCGGACTCGGTATCACAACCCTTAGAGCACTTTTGCATGGTGTTGTAATCGGAAATATACCCATAATTCCCGTCTTGACCTTTTGTACAAACCGATTTGACGGACATGGCGTTCCCCATCAGGTCGGTGCACTGATATAAATCAGGCGATCCATTTTTGCACGGTTTTACGCAGTTGGATATCACCTGTGTGTCATCTTTGGTGACCATACAGATTTCGTCGTAATCGCATTTGATGGCAGAAATGAGGCTTTCATCTCCGTCCGTCATACATTTGACGGCGCGTTCGATATCCTTGCAGTATTCGACATAAGTCTTGGGATCACACGTTTTGCCAATGTCCTCAATGTCTTCCGTATAATCCACACAAAGTCCGTCTTTGCAGGCGATGTCGCATTGATTAAACGATCCCTGGATGTCCACATATCCGAGGCGTCCGTCACCAAGTCCCGCATCCACAGAACTGCATTGGCGTTGAATCGTATAGACGAATCCCCCGCCCGAGAGACATTCGTTGATCACCTGGCCTTTGGTCGTGCACGGCGTGTAACACATTGCCGTCGTCAGGGCATCCTCGGTCACCTGTCCGCATATATCGCCGTTCGCCGGACAATCCTCGACGATGGTCACGACCTTATTTTTACATTCCACGATCTGATTCCCGCTGCATCGCGTTTTCATGGCCCAGACGTCCGAGTCCGGATTGCAGGCCCCGCCCACCGTCAGGTTTGAGGTACATTCCCCGTTCACGCACGACGCCGCACACTTCTTTTCAAACGGTTTTTCGCTCGTCTCCGTGCACATCACCGCATAATTTACGCCGTCCCGCGTCGTGCAGTAGTTGCGGAAATTCTCGCACGTCGTCGTTTCCACGCACCGCACCCCGGAAGCGTCAGACACACACGACGATCCCGTCCCACAGGCCGTATAGGTGGCGCTGCCGTCGACGCAGTCCTGAATGCCCGACTTTTCCTCGTCGCAGCGTTTCTCAAAATCGCACGTCACTTCGCTGATCGAGTTCACACACTCCCCATCGGCACATACAAGTCCCGCCTCACACGCAGATTTCACCATTTCGCCGTTTTGGCATACGAGCGCCGTCTTGCCGTCAAAACACGATTTGGCATCCAGACTTGGGCAAAATACCTTAATGCATTTCCCCTCCGTGCATCCTTCAATGCACGTTTCCACTTCCTCTTCGGAGCCCTTCACGCATTGCATCACGCGCGTTCCCGTCTCGTCGCATTGGGTTCCGGAATACGTGCAGTCATCCCCCTCTTCGACACACGCATTGTTCTCACAGTTGCACGCCTGGCTCGACTCCACGCCGTCCTTGCACGTGAGCAGTGCCGTGCCGTCTTCATTGCACTTTGCGCCTTCGTAGTCGCACGCCGCCGTTTTGCACGCATTGTTCTCGCAGTCGCACGCCTGGCTCGACTCCACGCCGTCCTTGCACGTGAGCAGTGCCGTGCCGTTT
>CAMCLY010000248.1 GCA_945875805.1 uncultured Myxococcales bacterium
CGCCTTCGGCGGTTGGGGGCGTTTGCGCGAACGCCCCCAACACCCCCGCGCGCTTAGGGGGATCCGCCCCCTAGAGTACCCCCGGTTCTCGGTACTTATTGAACCGCGATGCTGCGACATCCTGTCGCAGTCGCTCGTCGTCCTTCCCTGGCCTCCATCGTGCTCGCCGAAATGCGCCGCTTCGTCGTCAACTTCGTCGTTGCCGTCGGTCACGGCACATCGGCCGCTCCCTCCGGCGCCTCCTCGTTTCCTAGAATCGCCATCATTTCTGCGGCACGCTGTTAGATTTAACCTCATACTTTTGGTGTTTTTGTACGCATGATGCGAAATTGTGTTTCATCCCAGCTGGTAGCTTAGGTGGGGGTTGAAGTGAGTTTTTTAAGGTTCATCTCAAACAGGCGCGGCGTGCTGGATGCAGATTCAAGGAAGCAAGGAGGCGCCGGAGGGAGCGTACTCGGTACGTGACCGACGGCAACGACGCCGCTGACGCAGAAGATGCGCCAGCACGTACCGCCTGGTTTCAGGCGTGAGACAGCCAGTTTTAGAAGCCAGACTCGCTGGCTCAGGAGTCCCAATACCCTTGCCCCCACCAATCGAAGTGGGAAGTGGGAAGGATTCACAAAACACGAAACGCCCTCACCCGAACCCACAAAAAGCTCAGGCAAAACACAAAAAAAGCCCACTCCAGAACTCACCAAAAAGGCTCCACCTCTACAACGCTCCAAGCCTCACAAGCTCATGAAATGCGAAAAGGGCGCATGGCGTAGCCATGTGCCCTTTTCGCATTTCGGGGGGCGTGGGGGGACTGGTCCCCCCACAAAAAAAACAAACCCTAGCGATGTTCCATTTTTTGTCGGTAGAGCATTTGGGCCTGACGGGCGAGTTGTGCGGGGATGCTTTTGCTACGCTGGAGGTTTTTGAGGTCGTTGAGGCGGAGTTGTCGCATCATGCCGACGGATTCGGAGAGGGGGCATTTGGGGTTATTTACGAGGGCGACGACGATGGGGTAGTAGCGGATCCAGTCGCGGCGCTGTGCGATATACCCGATGATTTCATCGGGCATGCTTTTAGACGATGCGATGGATCCCACCTCACCCAGACTCATTTTGGGGCTTTTGATGACGCTCATGTAGACGATGCGCCGCGTATCTCGCAGGAGGATGCTTCGGTCTTCTCTTGAGCCCATGAGGGCAAGGCGTACGCGCTGTGGAGCGTTCATGCGATCGATGATTTGTGATCGGGTGAGTCGATGCTGGGCTTCTTCGGTCGATTCTTCGGTGGTGTCCTCGATGGGCTTGAGGTCTCGGAGATTTTCGTCGGAATCTGTTTTTTCGGCCGCACTTTCTTTGGAGGACTGGGCGAGGACGGCTTCGAATTCTTCGTCCGAGAGGCCGGGTTTGTCATCGACGAAGTCCTTGGTCTGCATGGCTTCCTGCAGAGCCTTGAGGGATGCAAACTCGATTTGATGTTCGCGGGCCAGGGCGATGAGTTTGTCGACCGTGGCCATACGGGCGGCCGGGTTGAGGTAGATTTTCTCGATGATTTCCGGGGATCTCAGGATGCGCACCTGATTTTCTGCGATGAGATCGACGGTATTGCGGGAAGCGATGGCGGCCAGATCCATGAGGGTGGCGTCATGCGTTTTGGGGTTGAGGATAATCTTTTCGAGTACGGTTTCGTCGGTTGTCGATTTGGCCAGCCAGTCCAAGACGGATTCCGGGAAGTCGTGCGCGGCAAGATTGGCCAGTATGCCGACGTCAAACGAAGCGACGGTTTCGGCCACGGCGGCGGTGATGTCGGGGTCTGTCTCAAAGGACAGCTGATACCAGACGAGGATGAGTGTCTCTGGAGGCAACGGCAGGGCGCCTTTGGCGGCCATGAGTTTGAGGGGTTTGGGCGTTTCGGGCTGCAGAGGTTTTTGTGCCGCCGCAGGGATAGCGTCCATGCTCAAGGGTTGATTTTTGAGGGATTCCAACATAAGCGACCATTTAACTCCTTGAAGGTGTGGAAAATAAAACCGTAGGGCGGCGAAATACTATAATAGTAAGCCGTGTTTGCGCGAAAATTTGTGGGGGAAAAAGTCACCTTTTATCCCACCGGTAGCAGTTTTCAACATACAGGAGTCGAGATGTCACAGGAAAACGTGGGAACGAATCTTCCAGCCAGACGGCGAGGCATGACGGTATGCCTTCTGATTTCTGCACTGGTCATTGGGCTTTATTTTATTCCATATGGGCAATACGTTTTGTATCCGCTCATGCTGGTTTATACGTTTATCCACGAGATGGGGCACGGGATAGCCGCCTTTCTGATGGGGGGGGATTTTGTCAAATTTGAGATGTGGCTTGACGGATCCGGCGTGGCGACGAGTGCGCTTCCCATCGATGCCAGTCGTCTGAGCAAAGCCTTTGTGGCGTTTGGCGGGCTAGTGGCTCCGGCCGTGATGGCGGCGGTTTGCCTCATTCTTGGACGCAGCAACAAGGCGTCCCGCGTGGGACTCTATGTTTTTTCGGGCATTTGTGCGTTGTCCCTGATTCTGGTGGTGCGCAATCTTTTTGGAATGGTCTTTGTGGCGCTGTGCGGGGCGATATGTTTTGGGCTGGCCTACTTCAAGCGTCAAACGCAAAGCTCGCTGCCTCAATACTCGATGTTGTTTGTGGCCATCACATTGCTCACGGCGGTGTTTTCGCGAGGGGATTATCTGTTCACGGCGACGGCCGAAACGTCTGGCGGGACGATGCCTTCGGATGTCGGGCAAATCGCCAACTATCTGTTTCTTCCGTATTGGTTCTGGGGTGGTCTGATTGCGGTTGTCTCGGTGGCGATTCTCGTTTTGGGGGTCAGGGGCTTCTTTTACACCGCGCCCAAAGACTCGGGTGCCCCCAAAAAACTTCAGTCAGAGGAATAGGCTGAAGTATGACTGGCGAGGGGGGCGGCGCGTATTTGCCCAGAGGGCAAATAGCGACGTTGGGGGGACACTTCCCCCCCCCCCCCCCACAACAGCCCCGGTATGGAGAGAAAAATGTTGTAAATTGGGGCCAATAAATCGCAATAACAGGCGCGGTTTATTTGGTGCAAAGCATGGTTTAT
>CAMCLY010000249.1 GCA_945875805.1 uncultured Myxococcales bacterium
AAGAAATTTGTCTGTAACTGAGGTTTCGTGAGAGGGCGCAAAGGATTGGAGTATTGCAGAGGGGGTAGCGGCGTATTGAAGGCAAGGGGGCTTGTCCCCCTTGGCGAGATAGCCGCGTAGGGGGAGGCTTCCCCCACCCCGAAACAAGCCTTGGTATAAGGGGGACTGTTTTGGGGGCACCGGGGAGAACTGGGTGCATGTGTGCGCCGGGAATCGGAGGGGGGCGGTCATTTAGACAGAGTTCAGGACAAGGAAATACGGCACCATGGATGAATATCGGCAACGCGACAGTCTGAGTTTTGAGAAAGTGACGCGTAAAAAGCAGCGTTCGCGTTATCTCATGTGGAGTTTGGACAATCCCCTTTTGATAGCGGGCTATATCGCGCTGGTGGCCTTTTGCGTGATATGGGTGGTGGGGAGCAACGTCGAGTCGGAATCGAGCGTGATGGAGCGTTCGGACGTGGGTACGATAGCGGCATTTGATTACAAGGCGCCGCGGGATTTTACGTTTGACCGTGTGGATCGGGAGGCGACGGACAGGATACGGGCGCAGCGGGTTTCGGAGGTTCTTCCGATATTTCAGTGGGATCGCACGTATCACGACGCGACGCTTGCGCGGATACGGAATGCGTTTGAGGTGATGCGGCGTGGGATTGAGGAGGAGCGAGGGAAGCGCGAAAGCATGCTGGTGGCGCGGGATGAGCCTGGGCGACTGGCGCAGTCGGATGCGCGGAGGCAGGACTGGGTGGAAGCGATTCTTGGTCCGTATGCCGGTGAGGATGTGTTTTCGGAGTATCTGACGACGCGCCGCGCGACGCCGGGCGAGGTCGAGCAGAGGATCGACGAATGGTGCGGGGCACATCGCGAAGTGTTTGTGCAGGCGATGGGCTATGTGGTGGACGATGAGCTGTACGCATGGCTTTCGCGGGCGCGTTTTTCGCAGTCGCTTGAGGACGGTCTTGTCCAGGATTTTGATGTCGTGCTGGGGCGTATGATTGTGTCGACGCGTCAGGAGATCGACTCTGTGGATCGCATGACGATTCAGTGGGTCGAAGGGGTGGACAAGCGTCAGCGTCAGATGGAGCAGGCCGAGAAGTCGACGATTTCGACGTTATCGGAGAGTGAAACGCTCATCATGACGTTGTTAAGGGAGCATTTTGACGGTGCCCCGGAGGCATTTCTTCAGTATTTCAAGCAGTTTGTGCGTCCCAACATGGCGTATGACGAGGCTTCGACGGCACGCGAGCGCCAGAGTGTGAGTGACAAGACGGCGGAACTCCGCGTGATCGAGGAGTACAAAAAGGGCCAGACGATAGTGGCGCGCGGGAATCCCATCAAGGAATCCCATTACGAGGTGTTTGAGAAGATAGCGCAGAGCCAGGGGGATGGGGATCAGCGTGGGGCGCATTGGGCAGCGCTCGTTCTGGTCTGTGGTGTTCTTTTATTTTTGGTTTGGCGTTCGGTGCTGGCGACGACGTCGCGTCGTCAGAAGAATCGTGACGTGCTGTATTTTGCGACGAGCGTGCTGGTTTATGCTTTTGGGCTCCGCGTGTGGGTGCTTTTGAGTTCCGTGCTTGGGAGTGTGTATCACTGGCCGTTTACGCTGGCGCTTCTTTTCCCGTTTGCGGCCGGCCCCATGCTCATCCGCATTGTGGTCAACCGGTATTATGCCTATCTGTTTTCGGTGGTTTCGATTGTCCTGGCGGGTCTGACTCTTGAGAACAATATTTCGGTGATGACGTATGCCGTGGTGTGCTCGATGTCGGGGTGTCTCTGGATGGGTCGTCCCAAGCGCAGCAATGCGATTTTCCAGGGTGGTCTCTGGGTTGCCCTGATTGGCGCGGCGGTAAGTCTTGCGGTGTACCTGTTCAACGGGGCGGAGATGACGAACGCGGACTATGTCGTTGTCGCGCTGATTGGTGGTGCGAGCGGGCTTCTTTCGGCGGGCTGTGTAATGATTGGTCTGCCTGTGGCCGAAAGTCTGTTTGGCTATGTGACCTCAAACAAGCTACTCGAACTGTCAAACCTGGAGCATCCAGCTCTGAAGGCGCTTTTTCTGGAAGCCCCGGGGACATATCAGCACTCCATCATGGTGGGGTCACTCAACGAGGCGGCTGCCGATGCGATTGGTGCAAATTCTATTTTGGCGCGCGTGGGCGGGTATTATCACGATATCGGCAAGGTCAAGAATGCCCAGTATTTTGCGGAAAATCAGCATGGCGACAATCCTCACAACCGTCTTAAGCCGAACATGAGTGCGCTCATTTTAAAGACGCATGAGCGCGACGGACTGGAAATTGCGCGCAGATATCGGCTGCCTCAGGATATTCGCGATTTTATCGCGACACACCACGGCACGAGTCGTATTGAATATTTCTATCAGCGCGCAAAGGAGCAGCAGGATCGCGTTCGTGAAGAGGATTATCGGTATCCAGGGCCGCGTCCTCAGACGCGCGAAACGGGGATTTGTATGGTATCCGATATGGTTGAGGCGGCCGTGCGTTCGCTGCCGGACAAGAGTCCCGACAAAATTCTCGTGTTGGTGCATAAGCTCATCAACCATAAGTTTACGGATGGACAGTTTGACGAGTGCGATTTGACGCTTCGCGACCTGAACGACATTGCCAATGCCCTGATCGGGATTTTGAATGCTTTTTATCACCATCGTCCGGAGTATCCCGATCAGAAGAAGGAACGCGAACGACAGGAAGCCGAAAAACGCGACCGGGCGGAATCTGAAAAACGCCTGGCTCAGAGTGCCGCCTCCGGGGAACAGAGTTCGGCTCGAGAAACGGCTTCGGCGTCGCAGACGGGATTGACGCAGACATCTTCGGAATCGGGGGCGAACGTCAAACAGGAGACACGCAGTTCCGGGGCCGAAAAAGCCGTGTCATCGTCACCTGAAAAAACGCCGGTGAAGGCAGAAAAAATAAACAAAACGTCGGATAAAGCAGACAAAGCGTCGGATAAACCGGACAAAGCGTCGGATAAAGCAGACAAAGCGTCGGATAAAGCAGACAAAGCGTCGGATAAACCGGACAAAGCGTCGGATAAACCGGACAAAGCGTCGG
>CAMCLY010000250.1 GCA_945875805.1 uncultured Myxococcales bacterium
CCCGGCCCCCCCCCCCCCAGGGGCGGGGGGCCGGGGGGGCGGGCGGGGCTGGCGTGCGGGCTTTTTGTGGTTTGGCATAGGGGGGGGAAGTTTGGGGTAGAGGTGAGGCGAAAAAAAGGGGCGGGCGTATCTGCCTTGTGCAGATAGCCCGCCCGGGGAGGCGTATCCGCCGGAGGCGGATAGCCGACCGTCCAAGAGACGGCATGATGGGGGTAGTGAAGCGTCGTGTCTCAGGAAATGGAAGAAAAATCGAGTTTACGTCTGCATGGAAGCGAGGAATTCGGCGTTGGTTTTGGTTTGGGAGAGTTTGTCGAGGAGGAATTGCATGGCGTCGACGGGATTGAGATTTTGGATGATTTGGCGGAGGATCCAGACGCGGTTGAGGGTGACGGGGTCGAGGAGGAGTTCTTCTTTTCGGGTTCCGGAGCGTGCGATATCGAGGCATGGGAAGGTTCTTCGTTCCATGAGTTTTCGGTCGAGGGCGAGTTCGCAGTTTCCGGTGCCTTTAAATTCCTCGAAGATGACTTCGTCCATGCGGGAGCCGGTGTCGATGAGGGCGGTGGAGATGATGGTGAGGGAGCCGCCGTCTTCGATGTTTCGTGCGGCGCCGAAGAAGCGTTTGGGTTTGTGGAGTGCGGAGGAGTCGACGCCGCCGGAGAGGATTTTTCCGGAGGCGGGAACAACGGCGTTGTAGGCGCGGGCGAGTCGCGTGATGGAGTCGAGGAGGATGACGACGTCGTGTTTGTATTCGACGAGTCTTTTGGCTTTTTCGATGACCATTTCGGCGACCTGTACGTGGCGTGAAGCCTGTTCGTCGAAGGTGGAGGAGATGACCTCGCCCTGGACGGAGCGCATCATGTCGGTGACTTCTTCGGGGCGTTCGTCGATGAGGAGGACGATGAGGGTGACTTCGGGGTGATTTTCGCTGATGGCGTTTGCGATGTTCTGGAGGAGGTGTGTTTTACCGGTGCGTGGTGGGGCGACGATGAGGGCGCGCTGTCCTTTTCCGATGGGGGTGAGCATGTCGAGGACGCGGGTGGAGTAATTGATGGGGTCGTGTTCGAGGATGAGTCGCTCGCAGGGGTAGAGCGGCGTGAGGTTGTCAAAGCGAATTTTTGTGCGAGATTTTTCTGGATTTTCAAAGTTTACCTGCTCGACCTGGAGCATGGCGAAGAATTTTTCGTTTTCGTGGGGAGGTCGGATGCGTCCGTAGACGGTGTCGCCGGTTTTGAGGTTAAAACGTTTGATTTGCGATGGCGAGACGTAGATGTCGTCAGGGGAAGGCAGGTAGTTGTAGTCGATGGAACGCAGGAAACCGAATCCTTCGGGGAGGGTTTCGAGGACGCCCTCGCCCCAGATTTCGCCGCTTTTTTGGGCCTGAGCTTGGAGGATGGCATAGACGAGTTCCTGCCGACTCAGATTAGTCGCATTTTCGATATTGAGCTCGGAGGCGTGGGCGAGGAGTTCCGAGATGTGCATGCGTTTGATTTCTTTGATTTGCATGAGCGATTCCTTATGAATGGCGAGGTGTGACGTCGCTTTTTGCGATGGCGAATGGAATAAATTTTGGATGGGATGTTTAAGATAGATACACAAATCCGTTTGGTATTCAAGGTTCAATCGACGATGGTGTAACGCATTTTTTCATCGACCATTTCGGTGCGAGTGAGACCTGCGTTGCAGAAGGCGTTGAGGAAAGCCTCGATGGTGGATTTGTGAAGCCTTGTTCTCCGGGCGAGGGTTCGGATATCGGACGCGCCACGAGTTTTGAGCCATCGCATGATGTCTTCGGCGGCGAGGACGGGGTCGCCCTGAAATTCGTCAAGGATTTCCTGTGGCAGTGCGTTTTGAATGAAGCGCATGTCGGGCATGGTAATTTTTTTGGAGTGGCTGTTTGTCTTAGGGGCGCGGCTGGGTGAGTTGGTGGGGGGGGTGGGGGGTAGGGTTTGTTGCGGGTCGTCGGAGTCTGGCACCAGTTCGTAATGTTCGCATTGTCCGAGGAGTTCGGCTTCGTGTGCGGCGGCCTTGGCGATGGGGGAGAGGACGAGATCGAGGGGGAGACCGGCGTTCCATAATTTGGGGTCTCCGAGTCGTTTGAGGAGGGAATTTGGGGTGTAAGCGATGTGGAAACTGAGGGAAGAAAAGTCGCCTTTTGCGTGATAGAAGTCGGCGAAATCGATGTTTTGTGCGGGTATTTCGTAGTTGATTCGGTTTCGGTTTTTCTCGTCGACGATTTGGTCAGACCTGGCGTCGCGGAGTTGCTGGAGCAAGGCGTCGCGGGTCATGCCTCTGAGTGTGAGGATGTGGAAAGGGTCTTCTTCGAGCATTTGTGCGAAGGCGATGAGGAGGGCGCAAGCGTGTTCGCAGGGTGCGGTTTCGGGTTCGCAGTCGCATGTGAAGGTAAATTCACGGATTTTAGTGGGGAAGAGGGAAAGGTTGGCCTGTTTGAAGATATCGATGATGCCTTCAGGGAGTTCGCCGTTGAGCAAGGAGGTGGCGAAGATGGCGCGGTCGGAGAGCATGTCGACGACGTTTTTCCACTGTCCCTGGGTGAACTGTCTGAGGGTGATGGAGACGACTTGGTCAAAGATGGTGGCTTCGAGCCGTCCAGGTGTGATGCAGATGTTGTTGACGAGTCCAGCCTGTACGAGGGGCATGGAGTCCTGCATGTGCATGACGATGGTGGGACTGAGTTTGGTGATGGACTCGCTCCACTGACGGGCGCGCCATGACTGGAGCAGGAGGGCGTCCTCGATTTTTTCGGTTTGGTGTTCGGAACGCGAGGTGTCGATTTTTTTGTGGGACAGGAATTTTGGCGTTTTGGCGACGGGGGCAGGAGTGCGTTTGATGTGGGGCTGTTTTCCGCTGACGCGCAGGGGACGCCGTGTTTTTGAACCATTGGTCTGGGGGGCTTGCGTGGAGGCTGTAGAGGCTGAGGCGGTGGCGTTGGGACTGGGATTTCGCTGGGGGATGTTCGGGGTGTCGTCGGCGCGTTTTGTGGAGAGGGGGGAGGGGCTGGGATCCAG
>CAMCLY010000251.1 GCA_945875805.1 uncultured Myxococcales bacterium
AAACCCCCTTACAACCCCCGCGGGGGGGGGCGGGGTGTTTTGCGCCCCCCCCTAATCCGCGGGGTGGGGCCCACCCCCCCCCCCCCCCAACCCACGCCAAAAACTCAAAGTTCACACAACTCGACGCCCTGGGGCAGATATCCGCGTATCGTCTCGACCGACACAGTGCCTTTGCGCAAGACCGTCCAGCGAGTGGGTTCGATTTTGAGGACGGTCGTCGGAGTGCCCTGAGTGGATTCGGTCTGGAAGATGCGGAACGCGATGTCCGCCCCTTTGAACATGCGGCGCGCTTCGAGGGAGCTCTTCGCAGGAGGCTCGCCGGAGGGATTGCAGCTTGGCACCGCCAATGGAATGCCCGCGATCGACAGCAACGCCTGGGCCACCGGATGATTGGGGCAGCGAATGCCGATGGTTCCCCCCGAAATGCAGGCATCCGAAAGACACGTTTTGGCCGGCAAAACGAGCGTCAGGGGGCCAGGCCAGTAATCCTGCGCCAGCGCGCGGGCCTGTCCCAAATCCACCAGCGTTTCGGCCATCGCCATGTCGCGCACCATCACGGGAAACGGCTTGTTCTGGGGGCGATCCTTGACCGAAATGAGGTGGTCTATCGCCTCGTCGTTGATCGCGTCCGCACCGATGCCATAGACCGTTTCTGTGGGAAAGATGACGAGTTCGCCATTGAGCAGAGCCTGAGCGGCCAAGAAAACCTGAGGTTCCATCGGCAAATCCCGCGTCACTGTAACTTCAATACCCATCGTTTACCCTCCAATCCTGCGTTGCTTCGACAGCGCGATCACCCGACCGCCCCGTCCCTATCGATGACTCCCCTCCCCCGACGCAGAGCCCCCTTCTGCAGGGGCATTTCGGGGCGGATTTTTGACGTGTGCCAGCGCACGCCGGACGCGAGACAGGGCGCGCCAACTCTTATGATTGGCGACAAAACGCCGCCAATGTCCGTCGCATTCTGCGCTGTCCGGTGCCGAAAATCTTTTTATTATCACATCTTGCGCAAACCGGGTGATCTCATCGCACGCGGGGACGCCGAGCCATTCTTCGCAGCTGCGGCTGGCCAGGGCACGCGTTGCCTCGCGCCGCCGACATGCCGCCAAAAACGCCCGCCACACCTCGGCCTGCACGTGTTGCGGGGCATCCAGACGCCGCCGCATAAACGCCAGGCTCCAGGCAAACCATGCGTACAGCAGAAACGACGCGACAAGAACCATGACCAGCGTCACGCCGTGACGGGTGAGCCAACGCACCAGGTCACGCGTCTGATACCCTGCAAACCAATCGTTGATCCGCACCACCCAGTCGACCTCGACAGGCTGAGGCCCGGAAGGCGTCGGATCAAACACCACCCACCCACGCTCACCGAGATACACCTCGGCCCAGCTGTGGGCATGCGCCACGCGGACGTAATGCATCCCGTCGCGGTATTCGCTCGACACAAACCCCGTCACATTGCGCACGGGCACCCCCAGAATCGAGACCAGCACCGCAAACGCCGTCGAAAACATCTCGCAGTGCCCGAACTTCTGGTTAAAGAGAAAATCCTCGACGATCGCCCCCTCGCGCTCAGGCCGTTCCAGGCTGTACACATAGTGCGTCTGCATATAGTCGCGCACGCGCACGGCCTTTTCTTCGTCACTCCGGGCATCCCCGGCGATCTCAGACGCAAGCGCGGACAGACGAGCCCAGGCCATGGAATTGCGCCGGGATGAAGGCCATATCCAACGGAAGTCGTCGCGCGCGTCCGCAGGGGAAAATTCCGTGCGTGCGCCGTCGGACGCCCCATGGTCAAACGCAAACCCCATGAGAGGCACGCCGCGACGCCATCCCCACCGAAACCAGACGGACGCGCGGTTTGCATAAAACCGCTCGTTCGATTCCGCCCCGGGCAGTGCGCTCACCCTCTGAGTGCCATACAGCGTGGGAAGACGATGATCGCGCCATTCGCGGACGAATTCCACGCGATACTGGGAGGCTTCGGACGAATCCCCGGCGTCATTTTCGTTTTCATGCCGCGCGGCATACATGCTTCGCCAGGACGTCCCGTCAAAGACGTTCTGCGCGTCAATGCGCCAGTAGCGCGGCTGTTCCTGCGGCGGTACGTCGGCGCGAAACAACAGCGAGGGATCCAGATCGATGCGTCCCGTTTTGTTCAGTTCGACGTCGGGAAAAATTCCCGCCGACGTCTCGCCGGTCATGGGCGTCACCGCGTCATTCTGATAGCGCGGAACGACGAGAAACAAAAGACCACCGACCACAAGGGCCATCAGCCCCATGCCGCATGCGGTGACGCCCTGTCGCAAAGCCCTGAGCATCGCCGAATGGCGCCCCGTCCGTTCCCCACCGCCGCCGCTGCGCGCTACCTGCATCATCAGGGCCTCACCGCCCGTCGTCGGCGGCGTCAACGCCTGCGACGCCATAAACCCAAAGACGAGCGCCAGGTACACCCCCAAAAACACGAGGAACGACACCGCTTCGAGACGATACGACACCCCGACCAGCGGGATCAAAGACAGCACCCCGACCTGAACGCGATCCGAGCGCCGGTCGTGCCTAAGCGCGCGATAGGCAAGCACCGACCACAGAAGGTTCAGAAAAAGGCTCAACCAGAGCCCCTGCAAACCCACACCACGCGCGACGTCGATCGACATCAGGAGCACAAACGCCAACACGCCCAACGCCACACATACGCGCGGATACTGGCGATGACGAACTTCACACCACGCGCCAAAGGCGATATACGCCGCAAACACCGCGCATACGGACGGATGACTCAGTCCCGCCGCACAGCCCGCCAACACGCAAAAAAACACAAGCGCATAAAAACGCCACATCAGCTCAGACCCGACTTGCGTTTACGCGATGTCACCCGGTCGAGAAACATCACCATCCACATCACAAGAGGGGTCCATATCGCCGCCCATAATGCATCGCACCAAAACACGCGTCCAAAAATGCTGAAAAACGTCATGGTGCGGTAAAACACCCCATACGCCAGCGCGCACAG
>CAMCLY010000252.1 GCA_945875805.1 uncultured Myxococcales bacterium
GGGGGCGTGGGGGGACTTCGTCCCCCCACAAAATAAATCGCATTTCGGGGGACTTCGTCCCCCCACACATAAAAAACTATGTCGAGAGGGAGCTTGGAGAGGATGGTCCAGAGTCGCCGTTATTTCCCTTTAGTTTGAGGAGAAGTTCTGTGAGATTAGGGATATCTTCATGGCTGTATTCAAGCACTCTTCGTGAGTACAAATTGTCATAAGGCTTATTTTCGATGAAGCACTGATGGATTAAGGCGAGTTTACAGCCAATTTTTCGGAGTTGACGTTCTTGAATATTTAGGAGACGAGTAATTTGTTTAATCGAGAATCCTTTGGTGAGTAAGAAAAATACTTCTCGTTCGAGAGTAAAGCGTTTTAGGCAATGGAGAAAGGCTATTTGCTCATGCGTCATCATGATGTTTTGGAGCCACGGTGTTTCTTCGTATATATCGATATGTTGGTTTCGATCGGAAGTTTGAATGAGATCATTGGTTTCATACGCAGTGATGTTTAACTGGACGATAGAGTTTATTTTGTTTACGCGGCATCTTTTGATTCCGAGCATGTTTTTGACGCCATCCAGGGTCGCATCAATGGAATTGATCAGGAGAAAATGTTTCCAGTCATCACGAGACATATCGATGGTTTCCAAGGCCTTGACAAAGCCTAGCGTCGCATATCCATTTAGGTCTTCTCGGCACACCCCATGATACTTTTTAAGTACAGAACGGACTGCTTGTCTGCAAGTCTTCTGCATGAGTTCAAGGTTATTGAGAATGAATTCATTTCGTTCTGAGACGTTCATAGCTTAACTCCATGTTGTATACAGTGACCTGTTAAAAATGGACCGATAGGGATGATGACGCCATAACGTAGTGCAGAGAAGCGAGGGTGGTGTAGGTGGGTGTGGGATGTATGTAATCTGTATGTGGATAAAGGTACTCCGATGTAAGTTTTTGTGTGTCGAGAGACTCCAAAAGAGAAGGATTGGGGTTTGAAGATGACCTCGTGGCGAATGCCGATGAAGCTCATGTAAGGAACGAATCCAACCCTCTTATCGCGTGATTGATTTTATTTTGCAAGACAATTTTTGTCACAATCCGAATAAAAATCGACCGTGGGGTGTACGGTTGAAATGTTATAAAACAGATGTTTAGGCGTGAAGATGTTTTATTTTTGAGTTTTTGTCGATGTTTTAACAGTATTGAACGGGGTGTATCGTTCATGGGAGTTGAATGTATTTTCCTGTTCAAAGAAGCAACAGGCCATGGTGGATTTGATGTTGGGACGGAAGAGGGGGTAGCGGCGTATGCGCGCAAGGGCCTTTTGGCCCGAGCACATAGCCGCTCAGGGGGAGACTTCCCCCGCCCGAAAGAAAGAATTTGGGAAGGGAATGCGCTTGGTGCGTGATTATCGATTTTTGACAAAGGAGGTCAGATCGTCGATGAACTCGTCAGAAACATGGAAGGGCAGTTTGTAGTCCATGAGATTTCCTGTGACAGAAGGGGTCATCAGGTGACTGAGGTTGGGGTATAGTTTGCATGTGACGTGTTCGCGCGGGCATGCGATTTTGAGCCATAAACCGTAGTCGAGTTCTGAGCTGCTTTGGAAATCCGCGTCTCCCTGGACGATGAAGAACGGCATGTTCATTTGTGGGACGAGATCGGGATTTACGGTCTGCTCCAGGCTTCGCCAGTACTTGACGGGGGCGAGCCAGAGCATTTTATCATCGGGCATATCGGTGGGGATTTTCTGAGCAGTTTTGAGTTCGTCGATCCATTGGCGGAGTTGGGCTTCTGTGTGTGGATTGGTTTGTATATTGTGTGAGGCGTGTATTTGGTCGAGCTGTGTTTGTAGCTGGTTGATGGCGATGGTGGGGAGGCTTCGCAGGCTTCCGGCCACGGAGATGATGCCGGCGAGTTTGGGGTGTTGGAGGGAGACGGCAGGCATGAGCGAGCCTCCGAGGCTGTGTCCCAGGACGAAGATGGAAGTAAAGCGAGTGTCATTTTTGAGCATTTTGATGGCCGCATCCAGGTCATTCATGTATTCCGTCCGGAGGTCGTCGACGGTTCTGTTTGCGGGTGGGTTGGCTGCGTGGACGAACGACCGTTTGTGGTATCGCAGGACGGCGATGCCTCTGGAGGCAAGGCCGTGTGCAATGTCCATGAAAGGCTTGTTTTCGTATATAGTTTCGTTCAAATCTTGCGGACCGGAGCCACTTATCAGGATGACGGCCGGGGTGTTTATAGTATTTTTGGGTATTGTCATAAGGCCGTCAAGTTCCTGTCCATCGTCGGCCTTGATGACGACGGCCTCTTCTGTGAACAGATTGGTGGAAACGGGGGCGTATGGATTGGATGTATTGGTGCGTGCAGGTTTTAGCAGCGGCAGCTGAATATATAGTTGGCTGATTTTGTGTTCGGCATCAAATTCGATTTTTGCGATGAAAAAAGCCTTTTCGTGTTCTGCAATATAGATCACGACCGTTTTGTCATCTTTTGTTTTTGAGGTTCAGGAGAGGAGTGAGACAAATCCTCCAGTGGAAGGAATGGTGTCTGAATATAATTTATCTAAAGATTGGTCGGTAAGTGTAGAATTGAGTTGGGTATTGGAATGATCATGTATATATTTCCAATCTTTTGAACGGAAGGCTTCGATATAGAGTTCGGTGTCATAAAAACAATCCGTGAAACATGCTGTCCATTCCTGTGGTTGAAGTTTGTTTACGATTTGGAGTGAAAGAATCTGTTTATTTTCATTAAATGTGATGACATATAAGAGAATGATGTTTTCGTATTTGACGGCGTATTCGACGAGGATATGGTTATTTTGGGCTATGGCGGTTATTTCCATTTTTTCGAGGAATTGTCCTGCGGGTTCAATTTCTTTATTAGATATGACAGGGTGAATCTTTTTTGGGGTTGGGGGAGGTCTCCCCCTGCGCGGCTATCGCGTGCGCGATACGCCGCTACCCCCTCTGCGGGGCTC
>CAMCLY010000253.1 GCA_945875805.1 uncultured Myxococcales bacterium
ACGGCGGCGGAGACAACGGCGGCGGAGACAACGGCGGCGGAGACAACGGCGGCGGAGACAGCCCATCCCTCAAGACGGCCGAAGACTGGGCCCGGGCTCGCATTGCGGGGACGGTTTCGACCGAGGAGGCCTTCAACGCCATAGCCTACGACACGGGATTTCCCGTCCATACCGATGACTCGACGATCCTTTTCATGCACTGGTATGACGGCGGAAACTGGGCCGTTGCGGGGGATTTTAACAATTGGAACCCGCAGGAGATGACGCAGAACGGCGACATCTGGTACACCGAGGTGCCCGAACCCGCGCCAGGCACCGTACCCAATTACAAATTTGTCAAAGACGGCAGGGATTACCAAAGCGATCCGTGGTCGTTGCGCTACAACTATGACGAAAACGGCGAAATTTCGTACTACGCCAGGCCTGCCGGCGCGCATCTCATGCGATGGAACAATTTCCAGAGCCCGCAGGGCCTCAAAACCCGCACGCTTCGCGTGTATGTTCCGGGAGAGGACGGCCCTTATGACGTCCTGTATGCACATGACGGCCAGAACCTGTTCAATCCGAACGGCGCCTTTGGCAGCTGGAAAGTGCAGGAAAACATGGCGTCCATCGGAGGAAAATTTCTCGTCGTCGGCATCGACAATTCGGAGGATCGGATGGTCGAATACACGCACGTCGACGACAGTTTTGACGGCATCACCTATGTCGCCCAGGGGGACAGGTATGCCAAGTTTGTCGAGGAGTCCGTCCGTCCCTTTATCGAAAAAACCTTCAGAACGACGGGCAAAAACGGGCTGATGGGATCCTCGCTTGGCGGGCTCATCAGCCTCTACATTGCGCATCTTTATCCCGAGACGTATCGGGTGGTTCTGGCGCTTTCGCCGACGACGGCATGGGGGGATTTCGGACTGCACAACCCGACCATTCGGGATATCTATGTTTCTGACGGTCACCGCGATCTCACGATTTATGTCGATTCGGGCGGCGGCGAGGGATCCGGGTGCAAGGGCACGGCCGAGGATGCCCACGAGGACGAAATCAACCGCGATAACTATTGCTACACCAAGGCGTTTGCCGACGCCCTCGATGGAATCGGCTACGAGTACGAAATAGACCTTTTCCACTGGTTTGAACCGGGCGCCGAGCACAACGAGGCCGCATGGGCTGCAAGGCTCTTCCGACCTCTGGAGATCTTCAGGGACTTCTGAATCCGCTTTGAGAATTGAGCCTTTTCGGATAAAAGAGAATCATTTACCCATTGGGTTTTGTGGCGCCTGGATTTGATCGTCTCGAACAGTCCAGGCGCTACAACCATTTTAGTCAAGCGCCACCGAAAAGGGCATTTGTATTTCGATTAGGGGATAAGGAAGACCATGCGTCTGAGAGAGCTCAAAAGAGGAACCGTCATAAGCGACGCCCTTCGCGTCGAATCGCCCCTGGACTCGCATAACGGAATCGCCACATACCTGGCCGAAGACAGTGAATGCGGCCATGTGTTGCTTCATCTCTTTCCCGAATTTGACGAAAATTCGCTCCCCAAAATCGAGAACGCCGTCGCCTTTCAGCGAAACGTCCTCCATAACGTGTCAAGAGGCGGACGTTATGAAGAGTTTCTTTACTTCAGCGAGCCGTTTCCACTGGGGGAATTTCTCTTTGAATGGCTCGAACGGCGCGAGCGCGTGTCCGTCCCTGAGGCCATCAAGCGCGTTCTCAAGATTCTCCAGATCTTGCAACAGGCCCACGAAACCGGGCTCTATCATGGCCGCATCACGCCCAAATCGATTCTCATGGAGAGAAGCAGCGATGCGTTTGCCCTGCGCCTGATGGGGCTTGGTCTCTCCCAGTCGCTCACCGAATCCATGCGTCTCGACATCGACTGGTTCGACTACACCTTCGATCTCGAAGGCATGACCCCACAGGCGGTCGACATTTATGGTATCGCCATCATTCTCATGGGACTCGTGAGCAGTGAATCCGGCATCGACAGTTTTGAGGCCACCGGACTGCTCCCGCCATGCCTGCAGGGCGGTATCCTTCAGCAGGCCATGGAACGGGCGCTTGCTCTGCGCATCGACGCCTATACAGACGCCCTCTCGTTCAGTCTCGATCTCGAGGCCGCCCTTCTTGAACTCGACGCCAAACAGGGAGAGGTCTACGTCGGCGACCTCGTCGGATACGAATCCGCCATCAAGAGCATTTCCAGCATTTCCGAAGATCACAGGGCAATTTCCGAAAATTCCGGGGTATGGAGTTCCCTCGTCGACACCCTTGAGCAAGAGGAACGTTCGAGCCTCCTGTGCTCCCTCACGTCCCTGACCTGCATCAAGTCCGGAGAGGACGAAGACGACGAGGATGTGACGCGCGTTTCCTCCGTGCCCCAGGCCGTGCTTGGATTGCGGCGCATCCGGACGACCCACGTCTCCTCCGATGACAGCACCCAGACTGCCGCAACCCCCACCCCAGACGACGACGCGCATTCCGATGCGCCGTCACACGAAAAGACCGAAATATCGGCCCACCCCATGCCCGCCAGCCGCATGGCCGAACTTCAGTCCCTCGAAGCCGCGCTTGCATGCGACGACGCCGACACCGACGACTCACCGACCCGTGTCATTCAACGTCCCAATTATGTCTCCATCCGTTTTACCGAAGAAAATGCCTCCGCACCGGAGGGCGTTTCCTCATCCATCGCGGCCGTTCTCGAAGCCACGGCCGTCCCCGTTCCCGCCGAAACGCCCATTCAGGCCATGCAGAAACGCATCCTGGCCGCCGACGTGATCCAGCACGAATGCACACTGAATCCCGACGTACAATATCCCGAGGAACCCTGCGACGAGGACAATCCCCCCTCCGCCGACGCCCAAAACCATGATGCCCCATCCCCTGACGTGCCCCCCCCCGCCCCCCGGGCGCCCACCCCAGCCCCCCCCCCGACCACAAGAGTATCAGCAACAACACCGCCCCGCCAGTGAG
>CAMCLY010000254.1 GCA_945875805.1 uncultured Myxococcales bacterium
CCTCCATCGTGCTCGCCGAAATGCGCCGCTTCGTCGTCAACTTCGTCGTTGCCGTGACCGACGGCAACGACGCCGCTGACGCAGAAGATGCGCCAGCACGTACCGCCTGGTCTCAGGCGTGAGACAGCCAGTCTTAGAGCACAGACTCACTGACTTACTTCCCATTGGACGCCACTCAACTCTGCCCCCCGTCACCCAATGGGGAGGGAAGGGGAATTGTGGGGTGCATGCTTCACCAAAAAAACTCCACCAAAGCCTACAAAAAGGCTTCACTTTCACCACGCCCCAAGCCTCACCACCTCATGAAATGCGAAAGGGCCGTGCGGCATCGCCGCATGGCCCTTTCGCATTTCGGGGGACGTGGGGGGACTTCGTCCCCCCACACACAAAAAAAAAGATCTATTTAAACAAAAACGCGCGGAGTTTGGCGCTACGGGCACGGGAGTTTTGGGTGAGTTCCTGGGGTGAAGCCTCGATGGGTTTACGGGTGATGGTTTGTCCGATGGGGAGTTTATGGCAAACGCAGACGGGGAGTTTTGGGGGACATGTGCATGGATGTTGCCATGACTTCATGGCCTCTTTGACGCGTCGGTCTTCGCCGCTATGGAAGGTGATGATGGCCAGACGTGCCCCTGGGCGCGTCCATTTTGGGATATCGCGCAAGAAGGCGTCGATGGCGTCGAACTCTTTGTTGACGGCGATGCGAATGGCCTGAAAGACGCGCGTAGCGGGATGTGGGTGTCCGGGTCTTGGGTATCCGAGGATGGTGCAACAGACGTCGGCCAACTGAGTCGTCGTCGTCAACTGCCCGTCCGCCGCGCGTTCGCAGATGCGTCGCGCGAGTGCGCGAGACTGCCGGATATCCGAATACTGGTAGAGGATATCGGCCAGGGCGGCGGGCGTTGTGGTCTGCAAGAACTCGGCGGCGGTTTGTCCTGACTGACTCATGCGCATGTCGAGAGGGGCTTCGGTGAGAAAAGAGAACCCGCGCGACGGCTCGTCGATTTGGTGTGAAGACAAGCCGAAATCGGCGAGGATGAGGTCGAAACCGCCGCCCTGTTCACGATCCTGAAAACCGTGCTGACGCAGGGACACATCCATATCGAGGAAGGACTCCTGAATGAAGGTGGAGGGGATGTCGAAAAGGGCGAGTTTTGCCTGGGCGGCGCGCTGTGCATCGGGGTCGCGGTCAAAACCGACGAGAGATCCCGAGGGCAGGATGCGCTGAGCGATGGCGGAGGCGTGTCCCGCGCCGCCCAGGGTGAGATCGAGGTATCGGTCGCCGGGCGAGGGGGTTAACACGGACAGAACGTCATCCAAGAGAACGGGGATGTGGTGAAATTCCATGGTGGCTCCAAATAAATCGTATCGAAGATTTGACCTTGGGTCATTCTGAGTATGCGGCGTATTGAGCCCGGAGGGCGAGATAGCCGCATCGGGGGGCGGCGCGTATTTGCCCGCAGGGCAAATAGCGACGTTGGGGGGCGTCCCCCCACACGCCCAACACACCTCGGATGAAGGAAAACCTCGGCGTGCGCATGAGGGAGCGGACGTCATGGCGAGTGGCGGGGGGTATCACGCAAACGCAGAGAAATGCACGCAAAAGGAGAAAAAGTGTGAAATTTGCGGGAATTTTGTGAACGGGTAGAGTGGTGCGGGTTTTTTTGAACGCACTTTAAGGAGGAAGGTTCATGCGAAGGATTCGCCGTTTCAATCTGCGTCGGTGGGGCATTTTGGCCGCAAGTGTGGCGGTGCTGACGGCACTTGGGATTGGTCACAAGGCGGGGGTGTTTGAAACGCCGGATCGTTTTCTTCCGCAGACGCTGGCGTATGCGCAGGAAGCGGCGCCTGCGCCGATAGAAACGCCGACGCATGTCGATTCCGGGGTGACGCTGGATTTGTCGACGGTGACGTGGGAAGGGCACACGGCGTATGCGTTGCTTCCGGACGGACGGCGGGCGAAGCTGTCGCTTGACTGGGAAATACAAAAGACGATCGAGAACAGTTTGTCGGAACATCCGGTGCCACATGGGGGCGGGGTGGCGATTGAGCCGCATACGGGTCGGATTTTGGCCATTGTGTCGGCGTCGAATGACAAACCGCATATCGAGGATTATGCCGTGAGGGCGCTGGCGCCTTCGGCGTCGACGTTCAAACTGGTGACGGCGGCGGCCCTTCTCGAAAAGGGGAGCGTCGATCCGCAGGCTCGGGTGTGTTATTCGGGCGGCCAGAGCATGCTGACAGAGTCCGACGTGCGAGGCAATCCGCAGTCAGACCGGACGTGCGCGACGCTTGAACAGGCCATCGGACATTCGATCAATGCGGTCATGGCACGTCTGGCCTATCAGCATCTTGGGCGAGAAGATCTCGAACGGATTGCCCTGAAATTCGCGTTCAACCGCGAGATTCCGACAGAATTTGTGACGGACGTGAGCCACGCGGAGTTTGTGGATGACGATATTGAACGGGCCAAAACGGCCGCGGGATTCTGGCATGTCAATCTGAGCCCGATGCACGGCGCGCTGATAGCGGCGGCGATTGAGAACCATGGGGTGATGATGACGCCGACGATCATCGACGAAATCACGGATGCATCGGGTCAGACGGTGTACACGGCAAAACCGCGTCCATGGCTGGTGTCGATGTCGCCTGCATCGGCAGACACTCTGGCCAAACTTGGCGAAAATACGACGCGCGAAGGGACGGCTCGCAGCATGTTTTCCGGCCGCAAAGGGTGGCGTCCAGGCGTTCGCGTGGGCGGCAAAACGGGCACGCTTTCCAACAAACGCCCGCTGTACACATTCAACTGGTTTATCGGTTGGGGAGACGATTCAAAAGGGCGAATCGCCGTGAGCGCGCTCGTCGTCAATACCGAAAAATGGTGGATCAAAGGAAGCCACGTCGCCGCACGCGCGATGAAAACGTATTTTAGTCGATAGGTTTGTTTTATTTTGTGGGGGGACGAAGTCC
>CAMCLY010000255.1 GCA_945875805.1 uncultured Myxococcales bacterium
CCCCCTTGCCCCCTCCCCACGGGGAGGGGGAGGAAGGTTTCTCATCAACGTCCTCCTTTGCTCGTAGATACATTTTATGTTTCCCATCAAATTTTCTGTTCTCTGTGTATGCCTGTTTTGTTCCGCCACGCTGCTGGGATGTGCCTCAACATCGACAAGAAGCGAACTTCCCACCCCCACACCCCAGCATATTCATCCAAGTGAAGATGACGCAAAAGACACAGATAACGCCATTGACTCGAATGGCGCGGTTGTGGATGATTCAGAAAAACATCCAGATTCCTCCAATGTGACGGAAACGGCCTCGGAGAACGGTGAAACCGCACTTCCGGGCACGACCGTCGTTCCGGAGGAACCCGGCATACAGGAAGTGGAGAAAGTTGTCCCGTCCACACCGGCCTCACTTGCCGCCCAGGCAGGCGATTATGACACCGCCCGTCGCCTGGCGCTTGAAGACGCGCGGCAGAATCATTCCGAGGACTTGACCGAATTCTGGTCTTATGTGGATGACGATCCGCTCATGTCTCATTCGCTCATCGACGAGCTCCGACCTCATGGAACCAACGCAATCTCTGCACTTGGCGGTGGTTCTACAGTTTCTTTTAAATATACAGATTCTGCCGACGAGTCCGCCAAAGCCGCCCTCAAGCCGGATCAGGATTTGCGCCAGACGATGTATCGTTCTGGAATCGCCTTCTATCGTCTCTGTCAGATTCTTGGGTGTCATTTTCAAATCCCTGTCACTCGTCACGCCCAGTTTTCCCGTTCCGATTTCAATGCGCTTTACAGTGCTTCCACGTCCCCCAAAAATAAGGCGTACCGAGCAAAATTCGATCATCTTATTTGGGACAAATCCTCCGGCACTCCGACGCTTCACCTGGCCTATAAGGAATGGATCCCGTCGTTTGGCGGTTTTCCCATCGAAAATACTCGGGCATGGAGTTCATATCTGGATCCAAGAGTCTCCGAGTACCCAAGTCTCGACAAGTTTATGAACAAAATATACGAATATCCGAACTCCAGGAGAAATGTCAAAAAGGCGCTTTCTTATCTCGAAGGGCTTACAACCCGTGACATTCTTCAGCAGATTTCGGATCTCATCCTCGTCGATTATCTCACCAACAACTGGGATCGATTCAGCGGTGCTGCCGACAATTATGGTGCCAATTGTCACATCACGACTGGAGGCATTATCGCGATTGACAACGATGCGGCCTTTCCCGCCTGGCATGCCCCCCGTGTGGTCAAACGGTTGCATTTCGTCCGCGTTTTTAGCAGGACACTTGTGGAGAATTTGCGCCTTCTCAATCCGGATGAACTCATGTCCCGTCTCATTCCCGACCCGACTCGCGAAGAGTTAAAAAGTTATGAGCGTTTCAAGGAGCGTCGCAAAGATGCTCTCCATTATATTGATAATCTCATTCAGAAATATGGCGAAGATGCTGTGCTTGCTTTTTGATGTGATGGGGAAGTTTGGTGTTTTGGGATCCACTTTGGACTTTTTATAGTATGGTAAGAATTGGGTGCGTTTGAGATGATATTTTTGTGAATTTTGAGTGGATATGAAGAGAATGATATGTGGCTGGCGAAGCCCACAGAGGAGTTCGGCCGTATCGGGGATTTTTCCCCGATAGGCCGAAGCGCGCGGCGTATGCGCCAATGGCGCATAGCGGGCGCACCATGAAAAAATTTATATTATGGACATTTCAAATCGCCTAAAATTTGATTGTTTTGAATGGTGGCCGAATGGCCGTCATAGAAAGCCAGGCTTTGGATAATTGTTCCGTCGGCGGAGATGGTGTCGAGCAGACGACGTCCTATACAAGAAAGTGACTGGCCGTTGGCTTCACATTTGTCGTATTCGGCGTTTATTTCAAAACGAGGATTTCCCGTTTGTGTGTCGATAAGCGCGAGTCGTCCGGGCTGGACAATGGCGAGGTCGTCATTGAGAAATGTGATATGGCGGACATTTTGATATTTTTGTGCGAAGACAATAAATCCTTTGTCATCGGTTTTGGAAAGAAACAGTTGACCGGTTTCATCGACAGCGGCGACATATCGACTTGATGGGGAAATTGCGATAGTTTGTACTTTTGTGTTGGTGCGTCCGAGGACGGTAAGTTTTTTGGCATCTGTCGAGGCGTCGAAATGATAAACAAGTCCGTTTTTTCCAGTTTGCAGATCATCGATGGCTACGGCGATATGTCCGCGGGCACCTAACGCCATGGCCCGGAGTTCGCCTGGAAAACCGATTTGGTGGTCGGGGCTTTGTCGATTGATGAAGCTTTGTACGGTTTCGGTGGTCGTGATTCCACCGAATCCTTTTTGGGCATCCCAGACATTATATTTACCGGAGGTGTTTTTGAGGGCTACTTCCGAGGGCGTACTCCACAGACGGTGATCAGAAATGTCGGCGTCGAGTTTAAACAATTCGGATTCATTTTGTACATATTCAAGCATCACGCGATCGGAATGCCAGTGTACGATCACGTTCATTTCGTTGAGCAGGGAATAATTTTGAGCCGTATCGTTGAGTCGTCGGACGAATTGTACGTTTTTGGCCTTGTCGATGTGATACAAAAGCGCATCGGCCGTCAGAATTTCAAGGGTTCCGTCTGTTTTGACGATTTGCTGGGTGATATCGACTCGGCATGGCAGGTTTGGTTCGTCTGGGCGTGGTGTGGTCGTAGAGGCGGAGGCGGTGTCTTCCGATTGGGCTTGTGTGATTTGTGTCACATTGGCGTTATTTCCGCCTGTCGAGGCACATCCTGTGAAGACCAACGAGAGGATGAGCAGGCATGAGTATAGATATCTTTTTTTTCCGTAAGTTTTTTTCATTTTACAATTTCCTTTTCCTTTTCCTTTTAAATGGAAATGTTGCTGATGGCACATCGGTGTTGTTTGTCCTTTCGGTCATACATCATGGCGACGGTGAGT
>CAMCLY010000256.1 GCA_945875805.1 uncultured Myxococcales bacterium
GCCCTCCGCCCCGGGCCTGGGCGAATCCTGCCGCGACGTCAAATCCTCGCCCTCCACCCCGGGCCTGGGCGAATCCTGCCGCGACGTCAAATCCTCGCCCTCCGCCCCGGGCCTGGGCGAATCCTGCCGCGACGTCAAATCCTCACCCTCCGAGTCTTCGACGTCTAAGGCCGGCTCCAGGTTGGAACCGACGGACTCAAACTCCGAGACGTCGCCCGTCCACGGACGAATCACCGATTTGGGCAAAATTTCGTCGAGGGTGCGCTCAATACTCTGACTGACTTCCGAATGGCATACGGTATCAAACACACCGTCATTCTTGAGTTTTTCAATGGCCGGAAGGGAAGCCCTCCCCCGGCTTGAGGCACGACGACGGACCGATGCCATTTTAAGGATGGCTGCCCTTGGACGCGTGGCCTGATCGTGACGCGACGTGTCCTCCATGACCTGGAGTTCTGACTCCGACGGCGCTGCGACTTCCACGCTGCTGGGCGATAACAGCTGTATCGAATCGTCTTCGGTCTTCTCCAACACAGCCGAACCGGACGCATGAGATACCGATCCGGCCGCCGGTTTCTTCGCAACCCCAAGTTTCACCTCGCCCGACTCATAGGAACGAAGCGCCGCAAAATCGAGCGTCACACATGTCGGTTTGCGCACCGTGGGACCGTCGGCATTTTCGCGGCTTAACGTCTCGACTTCGTCGGCCACCAGTTTGCCCACCGCCGAAAGCTGGGCACTTTCATTGACCTCCGAACCGAGCGCACCCAAGAGTTCCTCTCGATCCGATACCGTGTCGTCGATGAGGGCGCCATCCACCGTCACGACGGTTTCTTCATCCCCGTCTTCATCGACCAATTCGTCGAGGGGCGAGGGCGCAAACGCCGTCAGGTTCTCGGGGTCGAACTTGGAGATCACGCCTTCGCCCTTGAGAAACGCCAGTTTTTCCTGCTCCAGACGTCTCAATCCCGCATCCACGCTCGCTTCATAGCTCGTGCGGGCAAACTGATTCCCGCAAAACGCACATACCGTCGATGAAGCCACCGTTTCTGCGCCACAGGCGTTACATTTTTTCATCTCGACTTCGGCCACGTCCACCTCTTCAATCCGTTCGTTCCCCAGCTTCCCGCCTCCCCAGCTTCCCCCCCCCCCCAGCTTCCCGCCAGCCATAGGAATTTACACTTCCTGAGTATACACCTCATACTGCTCGTGATGCAGTTGCGGATTGGCGTGAATCTCAATGCTGCGGTGGATCACCCCTTCGAGTTTTTCAATTGCCCCGCGCTCTTCGTCAAACAGAAGTTGCGCCACGTCCGGATGAGCCACCACCGTAATCCTGCGTCCCCGGCACATCGCCGCTTCGCGCTGCAACTCCCGCAATATTTCGTAGGCAATGCTCTGACGGCTCCGGATATATCCCTTCCCCTCGCAGTAAAAACACGGCTCACACAAACTCTGTATCAGACTCTCGCGCACGCGTTTGCGCGTCATTTCGACAAGCCCGAACTCGCTGATCTTGAGGATGTTCGTCTTGGCCTTGTCGTGAGAGAGCGCCTCCTCAAGCGCCTGATATACCTTGTCGCGGTTGGACACGCGCTCCATGTCGATAAAATCGATGATGACGATTCCGCCAATATTGCGCACCTTCAACTGATACGCAATCTCTCGCACGGCCTCGAGGTTGATTTGCAAAATCGTCTCTTCGAGCGAATGACGGCCCACAAATTTCCCCGTATTGACGTCGATTGCCGTCAATGCTTCCGCCGTGTCGATGACGAGATAACCGCCGCTGCGCAGCCACACGCGTCGCGCCAGCGCCCGCGACACCTCGATTTCAATGCCGTACGCGTCAAAAATCGGATCGAGCCCCTGATAATGTCTGACGCATTCCAAGTGGTCGGGCATAAATTTTTGCACAAAATTGCGCACTCGCTCGTATTCCGTCGCATCATCCACAATGACTTCATCGATCCCGTCGGTCATCAAATCTCGCACGGCCCGCAACGGCAAATCGAGTTCCTCATACAAAATCGACGGCGCCTTGACCTGTTCAAAGCGATTCAGAATGTCGCGCCAAAGATTGGTCAGATACCGAAAATCCTCGTCGATCTGTGCCTCCGTCGCCCCCTCCGAGGCCGTCCGGACGATGATTCCCGTCCCTGCCTGACGCCGTTCGTTGACGAGTTCTCGCAGACGCGCGCGCTCCCCTTCGCCCTCGATGCGCCGACTCACCCCTAGATGATCAAACGTCGGCATGTGCACCAAAAATCGCCCCGGCAGCGAAATGTGGCTCGTCACGCGCGCCCCCTTCGTTCCAATCGCTTCCTTGGCCACCTGCACCAAAATTTCCTGCCCCTGATGCAGACGCTCTTCTATCGGGCCCACCGGCCGGTTCTCCCCCCGCGACTGAGGAATCTCCGGGTCATCCACCGCATCCGCATCGACTTCCTGCATGTACGCTTCGTGTTTGTTGTACACATCATAGACGTACAAAAACGCCGCCTTTTCCTGCCCGATATCGACAAACGCCGCCTGCATCCCTGGCAAAACCCTCAGCACGCGCCCCTTATAAATATTGCCCGCCGTCCCTTTTTCGCCCGTCCTCTCCAAAAAAAACTCGCTAATCATCCCATTTTCCACAAGCGCAACCCGCGTCTCGTGACTCGTCGTATTCATCACCAAAATGTTGGACATACCTTTCTTTCCCCTTGCCAAAAGACAAAAAACCGCACGGAATCTACGCGATCTTCATCACGATAGCACACAGAAATTTCGCGTTCTTTCGGCTGGGCGCAGGCTATCTGCCCTCTGGGCAGATACGCCCTGCGCGCGGCGCTATTTGCCCACCGGCAAATACGCGCCGCCTCCCCCTTTTTTCACCAAAAGCCCTCACCAAAACCCGACCTCACCCCCGGCCCCTCTCCCATGGGGAGAG
>CAMCLY010000257.1 GCA_945875805.1 uncultured Myxococcales bacterium
AGATGCATTGCATTTGTTATGAAATGATATTCATGCTGGTCTTCTGGAGATATATTCGGTTCCGAACCAACTATAAAGCCACATTTTTGTGGGACAGCAGTGCTCAAAACCAAAAAAAAGCCATAACCAAAAACGAAATACTCACAAAACCCCAAAAAAAGCCAAAACCAAAAACGAAATACTCACTCAAAACCACAAAAAGCCCGGACAAAACATGACAACACCAAGCCTCTCACCCTCATGAAATGCGAAAGGGGCACGCGGCAACGCCGCGTGCCCCTTTCGCATTTCGGGGGGCGTGGGGGGACTGGTCCCCCCACAAAAAAAACTATTCAAACGGTTCGGGCAGCGTCATCCCTTCGATCTGGAGAACTGGAACCATGACATTTTTACCATCCAGTTCAAATGTTCCAATGCTCCATCCGTCCCCAAGCGCCGCCACCACATTCGACATCGATTCCACGCCTGTACTCGCTGTTTCGGCGAATTTCTTGGCAATGACCATTTGGGTACCGCTGGCAACGGTGGTTTCACTCGTACTCCCATATGTGTAGTAATATACATTGGCGGAATTCGTCCACGTCATGCTCGCGTAGGCAGAACCGATGAGCATTCCGGCCACGGTGGAAGCTTCCTTGATGTAACGCGACGACGTCGACACAATATTGGTTAATATCATTGTCGTCGCTTGCGAAATTTGACCTATCAATCCACCATAATATGGTAAGCTACCGTTAATCTTGAGATTCGCTTGCACCGCAACATTGTTGAGCGTTGGAGCCGGACTGGATGTACTGGGGTGAGAAATAAAACCGATCAATCCGCCTGCATTTGTCAACTCGGAATTAATGATCATGGTACGGATATTGGCATTGTCGATAAGGAGTTTTGCACCATCAAAATTATACACCCTACCGGCGAAACCTCCAATATTGTTGAGTTCACCCTGAACCTCATTGACGTAGCTGACGATGTCCTTCCAAGTACGATGTATGGTATATCCCACGACGCCGCCAATTTCAGTTTCTGTCCCCTTTACGAGGTTTCCGCGAATTGCCATACGCTGAGAATCTTTCGAACTGTTGGCATAACCGATGGCTCCAC
This sequence comes from uncultured Myxococcales bacterium, assembly GCA_945875805.1. Classification (GTDB taxonomy): domain Bacteria; phylum Myxococcota_A; class Bradymonadia; order UBA4248; family UBA4248; genus UBA4248. The sequence goes on from CAMCLY010000257.1 coordinate 1,105, forward strand.
CTACGCTATTGGTGCCGATGACCTCGCCAAATGCAAGAGAGACATTGGAAATCGATCCACCCTCAGTTCCTATCAATCCACCTGTGTTGTATGTCCCCTCGACGTGTTTGACGCGGAGGTCGATATCCGAGTTCGTGCCATGGCTAGTCCCTATGAGCCCGCCTGTGTTTGAACTCTTCGATTTGACAGAATCGACGTTCACGATGGCTCCGGTCAATTTGGGCGAGGAGGCGAAGTATCCTGCGAGTCCGCCAATATAGCTTACGCCATAAACGTCATCTGTCGTCCAAGTGATGTCTTGAATATCGACGTTATAGGTGGCATATCCAGTCATACCACCAATATAATTGGATGATCCATAGACCGATTCCACACGGCCTTTGATGTGCTGGAGATGGATGGGCGACTCGGATGAGGAGCTCCCAGAAACATATCCAAACAGACCGCCGACATAACTCGTACCTCGGATCTCTCGCACGTCCTGTTCGACATGAGAAAGATCAATGTCGTAGCCTGTGTTACTCTTAGTGTGAATATAACCAAACATTCCTCCCACGTGAGACACCAGACCCGCGTAGACAGAAATGTTTTTAACCGCCACGTCTTTGATCTGTGTTGGTTCTGGATACCCCTGGGTTAATTGACCAGAAATTCCACCTGCGTATTGCGTTGTACCTGTTTTGGTCAAAGAACCGCTGACTGTCATTTGGCTTAACGACGACGAATCGATGGTATTGGCCAGCAATCCAGAGGCGGTTTTGCCTTCCACATCGATATCCAATGTCATGTCTTCAAACGTAGAGGAGATGATCTGTCCAAACAACGGTGCAGGAAGGGCACAGCGAATCCCATTATAGGTATAGCGGATCGTATGACCATTGCCATTCCAAGCAATATTAAAGACTGTGGGAATGGATTCAAATTCCTTGCTAAAACAATGACCATCGGAGGAAACCTCCGTCGTAAGATAATCGCTCAGATCAATATCTTGCGCCATTTCTATCTTGAGATAGGGTTCTTCAAAAGCAAGCTGTACGTTGTTTGCACACGTCGCACTGACGGTTCCATCTTCACCAACTTCACACGACGTACATTCGATCGTTCTATAAACGTTCTGGTTGAGCTCCGCAATCTTTGTACAATCGAGCTTGTTGGTGCCGGAGCATGCCACGTTCCCTTCTTCACAAGCGACGTTTTGGTACACTTCGGAAAGACGGACTTTCAAATCATCCAGATCCTTGGCTTTGGTGATCGTAAAGACACGGCTTTCTTCCGAGTAGTTCCCACAATTGGGGAGGCTTCCATCTTCGGGCCATTCATGAATGCTCGGATCGGTCGGACACGCGTCGTCCGGATCGTCATAGCCGTCGCCATCTGTATCGGGCAACGCGCAATACGCCGCCACCTCGACGTCGCCGACGGGCTTTTCGTGTTTCGTCTTTTCGTTCGGGCAGTAATCCAGACAGTTTATCACACCATCGCCATCGCTGTCGGTGATATTTTCGCTCGAATCGGTCACGCCGCAACCACAAAGGCCGGGACGCGTCTTCTCCGAATCTTCCGGACACACATCAAGACAGTCGGGCAAGGTGTCGCCGTCTGTGTCCTCATCGGCAACCCCACAGCCACACACGCCAGGACGCGTCTTGTTCGGATCTTCCGGGCACAAATCGACGCTTTCCTCAAGGCAGTCCGGAATCGTGTTGTTGTCCAAATCGGAGTCCTCAATCCCACACCCGCAAGTCCCGGGAGTCGTTTTGGCCGGATCCTCCGGGCAGTAATCCCGACAATCCGGAATCGTATCGCCGTCCG
>CAMCLY010000258.1 GCA_945875805.1 uncultured Myxococcales bacterium
CCAAGTTGTTGTTCTCGGTGTTCTCCCGTCCCGCCGGGGGGGGGGCGGCGCGTTTTTGCCCGGTGGGCAAATAGCGACGTTGGGGGGACACTTCCCCCCCCCCCGCACAAAAAACTCGAGTATGCCTTACGATTCGGTTGCAAGAAGTCGCGCCAGGCGGATGGGATCCTTGCGAATGAGGAGGCATTTTTCGCCGCGGATTTCGACCTTACCGGGCGGGGCGTCTTTGATTTTTCGGACGAATTTGACGCATGTGACCTGGATGTCGGCGGCATCGGCCTGGGCGGCTTTGGAGTAGTGTTTGGCGAGTAAAGCGGCGTCAAGCAGGGTTTCGGGGGATGGCGAGGGGGATTTGACGACGACATGGGAACCAGGAATGCCGAGGGCATGGAGCCAGGCATCGTTGCCACGGGAGAAGCGAAACGTGAGGAGGTCGTTGTCCTGTGCGGTTTTGCCGACGAGGATGCGCGTATTGTCAGCCGAAAAAAAGGTTTTGAACGGGATGTGGACGTCGTTGTCCTTTTTTTTGGACGCTTTGGGGGCGCGGGAGGGGATGTTTTTTTCAAACGGGGCGCAAAGGGTGTCGACGAGGGGAAAGAGGGCCTGCAAGGAAGGGAAATCGGGGGCATCGTTGAGGCTTCGGACGAGGTCGTCGAGCTTGGCGTGGCGGGCGCAGGTCGTCTCAAGGCGGGCATTCATGCCGGGAAGTGCTTTGATCAGGCGCTTGCAGTGGGCATAACGCCGGTCGATGTTTTCGCGGACGGAGAGGGCGGGATCGAGAAAGATGCGGACGGGCTGGCCGGTCTGAAAATCGGGGAGATCGACCTGGGATGCGCCTTTGGGGACTTTGTAGGCGTAGGCGTTGAGGATGTCGGTTTCGAGGCGTTCATCCTCGGCACGTCTGGCTTTCTGGAGGTCCTGACGCAAGGAGAGTTCAAGGCGCGAAGCGCGATTCTGGGCCGTGCGAGCGCGGCGCAACGCCTGGGTGCGGAGGGTCTCGAGGGACTCGTTGTCGTCTCGTGCCGTGAACGTCCGTTCGAGTTCGGCGTAAAAATCCGTGGCGCACGCAAAACGGTCGGGCGACGAGAGAAGTCGGGCAGGTGCGGGCGGGGGCACATAGAGATCGTCCAAAATGCGATCGTCATCGCGCCCGATTCTGCCCAGGATTTTTTGGGTCTCGACTTCGATAAAAAAGATCTTGGGCGCTCGTCCCGTCAGTTCCGCGACGAGGGCGTGACTTCCCTCGCCGTCCTCGCCAAATTCCCACGTCACAATGCGGTCTGTGTCGGAGAGACGAAGTGCCGTCAGCGCGCGCCCCATGAGGTATTTGCGCAGGAGCATGGTGAACGCCTGCGGCTGGGACGGGGCTTTTTTGGGGTGATCGGTGGGATAGAGGTCGAGATGGGAGGGGTGAAAGTCGAGAATGAGAAAAAATTTTCGGGCCGCGTCGACGTAGCGCCGGAAGGCGAACTGGAGCCGGAATGGCGCATCGCAAATCTGATCGACGCGGGCATGGAGGAGGTCAAAACTGAGTTTTTGCACGACGTGCTGGAGTTCGGCGTAGTTCATGGGTGTCCGGTGGGTAAAAAAAAGCACCCCGTTCGGGGTGCTTCAAAACGATCGCCGTCTGCGGCGGAATTATTCGGCCACGACGGTCACTTTGACGACGGCGACGACATCGCCCATGAGGCGAATCTGGACGTCGTGATCGCCCAATTCACGGATGGGCTGGGGAAGATCGACTTTGCGTTTGTCGATGTCGAGTCCCTGATGGGCGAGGGCTTCGACGATGTCGCGGTTGGTGACGGAACCGTGGATGCGGGTTTCGTCTTTGACGGCGGCGCGAGCCAAGGTAATGGCGATGCCATTGATTTTTTCCTGGAGGGCTTCAGCCTCTTTGTGGAGCTTGGCTTTTTTGTGTTCGATCATGGCCTTCTGATGAGCGAACGCGTTGGCCCGTTCTTCGGTGGCGAGTTCGGCCAGCCCCTGGGGCAGGAGGTAGTTGCGACCATAGCCGTCGGCGACTTTGACGATATCACCCATGTTGCCCAAGTGGGCAACGTCTTCTTTAAGAATCACGCGCATTATCTGAATCTCCTATTCGTCGTCCGCGAGCTCGTCGAGGTCTTCTTCGTCGATTTCCACGCCGGAATAATCGACATTGTCTTTGGGAGCGCGGCTGCCTTCGTCGGCCGTTTCCGCTTTGCGCTTCTCTACATCGACATCATCGCCGAGTTTCACCGTCATGTACTTGATGACCGGTTCGAGGATGCGGAGGTTACGCTCGATTTCGGCGACCATGTCGTTAAACCCGAGGTAATGCATGTAGTAGTAAATGCCGTAGATATTTTTCTCGATTCTGTAGGCAAGTTTGCGTTTGCCCCACTCTTCTCTCATGAGAAGGGTGCCATCGAGTTTTTCGATGATGCTGTTCATACGATCGAGGACTTTGTTCTTCTCGTCATCGAGCACGTCTGAACGAAGAATGAATACGGTTTCGTACTCACGGACTGTTTTCGGATGTTGAACCAGTAAAGCCATTATGCTCTCCCTATGGAACAATTTCGGCTCCCGGTATCGCCAATTTCACCCTTGAAATTGACCGGGGGCAAGGAGTGCGCGGCTTATACGCGGCAAAAATTCCCGTGGCAAGCGCTTTTTGACAAAATAAAATAGTATGGCGTAACAAATCAGTTACCCCACTTTATATCTTTTATATCATTTTGTAACATCCCAACCAAAACGCCAGGCCAAACGCAAAATAAAACAAGCCAAACCCCGACCTCACCCCCGGCCCCTCTCCCATGGGGAGAGGGGAGCATGCTTCATAAAAAACAAAAAGCCCTCACACAAACCCCGACCTCACCCCCGGCCCCTCTCCCATGGGGAGAGGGGAGCATG
>CAMCLY010000259.1 GCA_945875805.1 uncultured Myxococcales bacterium
AGCGGCTATGTGCTCAGGCCTCCGGCCTTGCGCGCATACGCCGCTACCCCCTCTGGACGCTCTTCATCAAAGGTTCTACATTCGCACATAAACATATCTACACGTCAACAACCACAAATATATACTCAAAAAGCATATTAGTGCATTCAAGTGTTTGATATTCACATTTCCGTCCACTTTTCCCAATAAAAAAGGGCCGCCCGGAATCCCGGACAGCCCATGCATCACAAAAATTTATGACCGAACGACGAAAGGAACTCAGACGCCCTGAGTCAGAATCACCGTGCCCTTGTCGATATCCTTGCACTCAATCTGTTTCACGACGGCAGACTTGATGCAGGCCGCTTCGCAACGATCCTCTTCGGCGTCATTTTTGATGGGATCGCAGGCGCGATCGCACGCCTCCTCAATCACTTCCGCCTTGGCTTTCTCAAGCGTATCGTCATCCTCTGTCACCGAATACTCGACATTTTCATACACCACCACTGCCGAGCATCGGATGTTATCATCATCACTTGCGCATGCCGAGCTGACAAACGACCCCAACGCCACACAAAGACCCAGTACCGAAAAAAGACATTTTTTCATAGTTACCTCACTGAACATGGGGATCCATGAAACACATTTTCTATCAGGGATCCAAAGTTAAGCCGCATCTGTATCATAGATAAACCTATGACATCGTATAAAACGGCAGGGTATAAAACGGACGGAGCATTCACTTTATTTCAACAAAGGTGCCGCTTTCGGTCTGTATAAAATGAGCGGTTTGTCTCGCCGGTTGTATTCCAAAAGCGGCTTGGTGTCTTTTTTTCCGGAGGATTTCTGCGCGGCCACTGCCGGGACACTCGATTCTTCCCGCATGGGCGTCGATTCCCTCCAGCGCACGAGATACAAAGGTTTCACGCGCCGATCCGGCGGCAAAAGGGGAGGCCGGGAAGCCTGAATCTCAAGAAGGGGAGATTCCGTCGAAAATCGCACGGCCTCCAAATCAAACGGCACCGGCCTTTTTTGCGAATCCAGACACCTGGCCAAAGGAAAGCGTGCCCTGCGCAAACACTGAATCTCACATGCAGCCTTGTCGGCATTGGCGGATCCCGCATGACAGACTTTCTGACATCCAAGGTGCATCGCTTCAGACAAGGCCGCGCTGGCCGTCCCCGATGAAGCCTCCACCGAGACCGTCCGCGAAAGATATTGCGTCTCAAGCGTGCAAATCACGCGTCCGCCTGCGGACGCGCTCCCCGACATCCATGTCAAAAACAAAGCGGACGAAAGCAGAACGATGACGTAGCGCATAAAACCTCCATTGAATATGCGGGCCGCGCGTATGGCCTCGTGCCATAGCGCGGCCCCGGCGGCGTATCCGCCCAAAAGGCGGATAGACGACGGAGCGAGGGCGTAGCCGCAAGCGGCAAGCCAAAGCCCACGCCCTTTTCATGGCTTCACGGGAATCGCCTCGGGGGACGTAAAAATCGTCGTCATTTCGATAAAATTCGACAAAATTGTGCCAATCACCTCGCCCTGATCGTTATAGAGTTCCATTTCAAACCGCATCTGATAGGCACCCGTTGGAACGAGATCGTAAATAAGGCGATCAGGGGCCGACTTCACCGACACGTCCCCAAACTTGAGATCGCGGATAGAAATGGTGAGGTCTTTGGACGCGCCTGCCGGCAACGAAATCACGCTGTAAAGATGTTCCGACGCGGATTCGCCAAATGCCAGATCCACCATCGAATAGAAAAGGGGAACCCGGGCGGTCTTGTCATACACAAAAAGCCTGGGAATCGTGCGGGCATAGACAAACGACGATGTGTCATTCTGGAAATGCACGTCGACCGTCACAGCCAGCTCGCTGCGCCAGACAGGATAGTGCGTCAGAAGACTCACGCCGAGTTGCCGCGCCGTTTCGGCATCCGAAAGCACGCCGTCCGGAGTCGGATAGCGCCATGTATCGGCCGCTTTCTGGGTATCAATCGGGGCGGAGGGCTGACCACATCCCACACACGCCAAGGCAAGAAGGGCAAAAAACGCGATTCGGTCCATGACAGATTTGAAAAATGGGGCGCCCACCCGGAGCGCCTCGTTTGAAAAAAGGGCGAAAATCAGCGGAGTTTGGCACTGGCCGCCGCATTGTTCGGATCGATCTGAAGGGCTTTTTCATACGCCCCACGAGATTCATCCGTCATGCCGGCTTTGCCGTACAAATCGCCAAGATACACATAGCAACTCGCCGTTTTGGAGAGCTTGCATGACGTTTCGGCTTCGGTCGCCGCAAGGACGAGCTTGCCTAGACGTTCGTTGGCCTTGGCCAGCGAGAGCCAGGCACGGGCGTTGGACTTATCCTGGGCAGTGGCTTTTTCGAGGAGGCGCACGGCACCTTCAAAATCCTTGCGAGACATCGCCGCCTGGGCGTCGGCGATGAGCTTGGCCGTCGGCACATTTCCCTGGGTCGCCGCAGGAGCCGGTGTGGACGGTTTGGACGGTTTGGACGTCGTTTTGGACGGATCCTCCTCATCGACCAAAACGATGCGTTTGGACGTCTCGGCGGCTTTGGGTGCAGGCTCGACAGGCTTGGGCGATACGACAGGCTTTTGCGCCACCGACTTTTGCGCCACCGGCGCAGGCTCAGCAGGCTTGGGCGATACCACCGGCTCGGCAGGCTTGGGCGATACCACCGGCTCGGCAGGCTTGGGCGATACCACCGGCTTTTGCGCCACAGGCGCTGGCTCGACAGGCTTGGGCGTTTCGACAGGCGCCGCCGGCGCCTCGACAACGGGCGCATTCTCAACGACGCCCGGTGACTCCTGACGATCTGCCCCGGAATCATCCGGCGCCGTCGGCGCCTCGACAACGGGCGCATTCTCAACGACGCCCGGTGACTCCTGACGATCT
>CAMCLY010000260.1 GCA_945875805.1 uncultured Myxococcales bacterium
GAGAGGGGCCGGGGGTGAGGTCGGTTTTTGGTGAGGGCTTTTTGTTTTTTATGAATCATGCTCCCCTCTCCCCATGGGAGAGGGGCCGGGGGTGAGGTCGGGTTTGTAGGTCTATTTGTAGATTCTGGGTAGTAATAGAAATTGAAAAAAAATAAAGATTGTCGGTGAGGAAATGCGCTTCTATAAGAGATTGTTGAAGTGTGAGAGTAGAGTGGCTTAACCATAAGGAGAAAGACAATGGCAACAGCGACAGTCACGGCAAAGAATGGTCTCAACGTTCGAAGTGGTGCGGGCACCAGTTATTCCAAGCTGGGGGCGCTTCCGTATAACAAGACGGTGACGGTGACGGGCCAAAAGAACGGTTGGTATTCGATCAATTACTCGGGCAAGGTCGGCTACATCTGTGGATCGTATGTGAATTATTCTGGCGGATCGACCTCGTCGGGAGGATCTTCGGGTTCGACGACCTCGTCGGGCGGTACGTACACGGTGACGGCGAGTGCCCTCAACGTGCGCAAAGGCCCTGGGACGTCCAATGCGATTTTGGGTACGCTCAGCAACGGTGCGGTGGTGACGGCTTCCGGCGAGTCCAATGGCTGGCTCAAGATTACCTACAAAGGGCAGACGGGCTGGATTTCCAAGAAGTACACGAAGTCCGGCGGCAGCACCAGCGGATCCGGCGGCAGTTCGGGATCCGGCTCGTCCACAACGGCCAAGAGTGGTACGGTGACGTGTTCGGCGCTCAATGTCCGCAAAGGGCCCAGCACGAGTTATGGCAAAATCGGAAGCCTCTCCAACGGATATAAATTTTCTTATACCGAGGAGTCCAACGGTTGGCTCAAGATCTCCTATCAGGGACAGACAGGCTGGATTTCCAAGAGCTACACGTCCGTTGGTGGCGGCAGTTCGTCGAATACGGGCGGCAGTTCGTCAGGTTCTGGCACGCAGAAACAACGTCAGCTCGGTCAGAGCGCCCTCGCTCAGGCCCGGAGCCTTTACTCAAGGGCGGTCAACGAGGGGTGGAAGTACAACCAGAACAAACGCCTCACGGATGGATATTACGATTGCTCGGCCTATTCGTATCGTTCGTGGAAAGAAGGCACCGGCATCAATCCCGGTGGCAACTCCGAAGGACAGGCCATCAAGCTTTATAACGCCGGCGGCCAGGTGTCGTACTCCAACATGATAGCGGGCGACCTCATTTTCTATGCGCATAACTGGAACAGTGGTGCGCGCTGGAGAGGCATCAATCACGTTGCCGTATATGATGGTAACGGCGGCACATATGATGCCGGCGGCACCCCCATCAAACACAAATCCTCCTACAAAGACGGCACTCAAGTCATGGCCTGCCGTCCCTCTGTTCTCGCCTAACAATTGATCCCCGCAAAAATTTGGGTTAATAGGCGGCGCGCCCGGTGGGCGCGCCTTTTTTTGTCTTATGGAGCGCCATGTGTGAAGAAAGCCATGCGTCAGTACGTGAGTCTGTGATGCCCCCGGATGACTCCGGCGAGGTTGGCCGCGAGCGCGGCAACGGGACGGAGGAACGCCCGTCTTGCATGGACGGGGCGTCGGCGGCAGACGCTTTTGACGACGGGGACGAAGAAGGGAAAGAGGCGTCTTGGAGGACTGATTCTGTCCAGGCAGACCCGGCTGAGGCTGAGCCGATCTCGCAGGAAGAGATCGACCGCCAGGCTCAGGAAGACAAGGCCTTGCGCGCCGAAAGCTGGAAAACCGCCGGGCGTATGGGCAACTTTGGGCTCTTTCTTATTATCGCGCTGATTTTTGGCTGGTGCATCGGATCATGGCTGGATTCTTTATTTGGAACAAAACCCGTATTCCTGGTGTTGTTTCTGGCTTATGCCGTGGCGGCTTCGATTCTCGAAGTCGTGCGAACGATCAAAAAGGCCGGGCAGCTCGGAAACGACAGGCATGATGGAGCATGAAGAAGATCTGGTTACAGATTCCGCTCGTGTTTAGAGCGTGTATCCTCGTCAGCGTGGGCGTGCTGATCGTCGGGGCGGGCATTGCCGGATGCGTCAAGGACGCTTGGTTCGGTGTGCAGACGGCGGTGGTGGGTGGATTTTCAGTCGCACTTTTGTGTGCACATGTGGTATGGACATCCACACTGATCGAGCGCCACAAAGGCGAGCTCGAACGCGATAAGACCGGGGATGTGGCGACTTCGATCCAGATGCGGATTCAGATCGCCTCGCTCGTCAAGCTCTTTGGAATTGCGGCGATTCTCATTCTTTTTGTCGTGGGATTTCATTTTAACGCCTGGACTGCCGTGATCGGTGTGACGGCGACGTATCTGCCGATTGCGGTAGTTCCTTTGTTTTTTAAATCCGGTGGCCAGCCTCTTGGCGCGGAGGTTTCCGCGCAGGATGAAGCCCCGGAGCGTTCAGAGGTTCAGAAACCATGATCAATGTTGCTTTGGCCGAAGCTCACGAGATCCACAACCTCATGGATCTCATCCCGGGGATTCATGAGTGGTGGCAGGAGTTCGGAGCGCTCGGCAAAACCTGGCTCAACGGTGACAACGTTTCGTTCGTTCACGTGATGTTGACGCTCGTCTCCATGGCGGCCGTCGTCGTCCTCGTGATGATGAGTTGGAAGAAGTTCCGCCCCGCCCCCGACGCTCGACTCACCCCGCGAACCCTGTTCGAACTCATCATCGATATGATTCACGGGTTGCTCATCGAACAGTTGCACGACAAAGAGAAGGCTCGAAAATACCTCCCCCTCATCTTTGCCCTCGCAGTGTTCATCTTCTTTAACAATGTCTGTGCGCTCATCCCAGGTCTGGCGCCCGCCACCGATAACCTCAACACCAACATCGGGATGGCCCTCATCATCTTCTTTGTGTCC
>CAMCLY010000261.1 GCA_945875805.1 uncultured Myxococcales bacterium
TGCAACTGATATCCATGGCATTCATTAGAATTATTGCAAATAGATACTAAACAGGTTCTTAGAATCTTTTGTGAGACCAAAGGCGAAGAATATGGAAGGATTGATTGAATAGCGTTATAAGTTCTTGTTAATTGCCCCCGGAATGGGGGCAATATCGGTGGCGTACCTATGCCAAAGATTTAGTGCTCGTGTTTTCCAGAAGGGCTATAGGGGCAGCAATCGCCGTAACCAGTAAAACCACAGAATTTACATTTCTCCCCACCCCCATGTTCGTGTTTTCCAGAAGGGCTATAGGGGCAGCAATCGCCGTAACCAGTAAAACCACAGAATTTACAGTGGTCATTATCGGCATCATGTTCGTGTTTTCCAGAAGGGCTATAGGGACAGCAACCGCCGTAACCAGTAAAACCACAGAATTTGCATTGTGACATAACAAAACTCCTTTATGCCTTGTGAAGGCATGATTCAATTGATGATTTATACCCGCTATTGGCTATAAATCTACTGCATCATATATATATAAAAAAAAGCAACCCTTCATTTTGATTTTTTTTGAGAATTTTTGTGTATGGGGGCCGCGTTTGTGTTGCATGTGGGTTTATGTGCGGAATAGTGTGTGTGGGTGTGTTGTGGTGTGGTGATTATCGAAGGGGGACGCGGCGTATGCGCGCAGGGCCGGAGGCCCGAGCCCATAGCCGCGTGGCGCGGGGCGTATCCGGCTTCTGCCGGATAGTCCGCGCTCCCCAAAATGGGGAATGGGCTGGCGCCGGATAAAAAGTGGCAGGGAAGGGTTGACGTCGCGGAAGGGGTGAATACAGTCCCGCGCTCGTTCGGGATCGCCAGATTTTGGGTTCCCTGATGAAGTCATCATTTTTTAAGGAGATAGGGTATGAAAGTTCGTCCTTTGCAGGATCGTGTGTTGGTCAAACGCGTGGAAAGCGAGACACGGAGCGCTGGCGGGATCATCATTCCGGACACGGCCAAGGAAAAACCGCTTGAAGGGCTTGTGATTGCGGTGGGGCCGGGAAAGCGTCTCGAAGACGGATCGCGTGTGGCGCCCGAGGTCAAGGAGGGCGATCGCGTGCTGTTTGGCAAGTATGCCGGCACGGAGATTAAGGTCGACGGCGTCGATCACATGATTTTGAAAGAAAGCGATATCCTCGGTATTCTGGACTAATTTGGAGCAGATAGAATGTCAGCAAAAGAGATTATTTTTAGTGAACAGGCGCGTAAAAAAGTTCTTCGCGGGGTCAATCAGATCGCGGATGCGGTGAAAGTGACGCTGGGGCCCAAGGGGCGCAACGTCGTCATTCAGAAATCGTACGGTGCGCCGCTCATCACCAAGGACGGCGTGACGGTGGCCAAAGAGGTCGAGCTGGACGACAAATTCGAGAACATGGGCGCTCAGATGGTGCGCGAGGTGGCTTCCAAGACGAACGACATCGCCGGCGACGGGACGACGACCGCAACTGTGTTGGCGCAGGCCATTTTCCGCGAGGGCGCGAAATTCGTCATCGCCGGTCAGAGCCCCATCAGCATCAAACGCGGTATCGACAAGGCCGTGGAGGCCGTCGTGGCCGAACTCAAGAAGATCGCCCGCCCGACGCAGTCCGAACAGGAAATCGAGCAGGTCGGCACTATTTCGGCCAATGCCGACAAAACCGTCGGTGAGATTCTCGCCCGCGCCATGTCGGAAGTCGGCAAGGACGGCGTCATCACCGTCGAGGAAGCCAAGGGTCTCGAAACCGAACTCAAAGTCGTCGAGGGTATGCAGTTCGACCGCGGTTACCTCTCGCCGTATTTCGTCACGAATACCGATCGGATGACCGTCGAATTTGATAAGCCGAAAATCCTTCTTTATGAGAAGAAGATTTCGAGCATGGTCGAGCTTCTGCCGATTCTCGAAAAAGTTGCCGGTCAGAGCCGTCCGCTTCTCATCATTGCCGAAGACGTCGAAAATGAAGCACTCGCCACGCTCGTCGTCAACCGCATGCGCGGCTCGTTGCAGGTGTGCGCGGTCAAGGCGCCCGGCTTTGGCGATCGCCGCAAGGCCATGATGGAGGATATCGCCGCGCTGACCGGTGGTACGCTCATCACGTCCGATCTCGGCATGAAACTCGAAGATGCCACGCTCGAAATGCTGGGCGAAGCCGAACGCGTCAATGTCGACAAAGACAACACGACGATCGTCAATGGCGCCGGGAAGACCGAGGCAATCCAAGCCCGCGTCAATCAGATTCGTGCGGCCATCGAGGAATCCAAGTCCGATTATGATCGCGAAAAACTCCAGGAACGTCTTGCCAAACTCGTCGGCGGTGTGGCCGTCGTCCAGGTCGGTGCCGCCACCGAGGTCGAGATGAAGGAGAAAAAAGCACGCGTCGAGGATGCCCTCAACGCCACGCGTGCCGCCATCGAAGAAGGCATCGTCCCCGGCGGCGGCGTTGCGCTTGTTCGCGCCCAGAAAGCCCTCGACAGCCTCAAGCTGAGCACCGAAGAGCAGTTCAGCGTCGACATCGTGCGCCGTGCCCTCGAAGAACCGATGCGTCAGATCGCCGAAAATGCCGGCGTCGACGGCTCCATCGTCGTTCAGAAAGTCCGCGAGGGCAAAGACGGCTTTGGTTACAATGCCGCCACCGATACCTACGAAGACCTCCTGGCCGCCGGTGTCATCGATCCCGCCAAAGTGACGCGCAGCGCGTTGCAGTACGCCGCCAGCATCGCTGGCTTGTTGCTCACCACCGACGCCATGATCGCCGAACTCCCCAAAGAGGATAAGGCGCCCGCCATGCCCGCCGGCGGCATGGGCGGCATGGGCGGCATGTACTAGTTTTTTTTTGTGGGGGGACCAGTCCCCCCACACC
>CAMCLY010000262.1 GCA_945875805.1 uncultured Myxococcales bacterium
GGTTGTATCTTTTTTGCTCGTTGGTTTGGGGGGGGGGGGGGGCGGGGGGGCTTCCCCCCCTGACCTGGGTTCAAATCGGAGGGGGGGGGGGGGGGTGGGGGGGTTGGGGGGGGGGGGGGGGGGGGGGGCTTGGATGTGCCCAAAAAGGGGTGTTGCGCGTGGCGTGAGAATTGGTTATAAGTGCGCGCCCGGGTTTTTTGAAAAATTGAGAAAAACCTTGGATTTCCGAATACAGAGGAGGAGAAGTGGCTGGTAAAGAAGAAGGAATCACCGTGGATGGCACGGTCGTCGAAGCATTGCGCAATGCCATGTTTCGGGTTGAACTTGAGAATAAGCATGTGGTTCTGGCGCATGTATCAGGGAAGATGCGTAAATTTTTCATCCGCATATTACCTGGGGATAAAGTGACGGTGGAGCTTTCGCCTTATGATTTGACGCGCGGTCGCATCACGTATCGTGAACGTTAGGCGCGAAGGCGGCGGGAGTGTTGTCGTCTTGTTTTGCAGTCCTGTGGTGGCGAAATGATATTTGACCGATTGTTAGGTTATTTTTCGAGCGATTTGGCGATTGACCTCGGGACGGCGAACACGTTGATATATGCGAAGGATCGTGGGATCGTGGTTCGCGAGCCTTCGGTGGTGGCGGTACAGAAAGAGAGCCGAGGTGAGAAGCGTGTTCTTGCGGTGGGGAAGGAGGCGAAAGACATGCTTGGTCGCACGCCTGGGGGGATTCAGGCGATACGACCGATGAAAGACGGCGTGATTGCGGATTTTGAAGTGACGGAAGCGATGTTGCGCTATTTTATTTTGCGCGCGCATCAGCGTAAAACGTTTGTGCATCCGCGGATTATCATTTGCGTACCGTATGGCATCACGGAGGTGGAGAAGCGCGCGGTGCGCGAGAGCGCCGAGAGTGCGGGGGCGCGCGAGGTGTATCTCATCGAGGAGCCCATGGCGGCCGCCATTGGAGCGGGTCTTCCGATTACGCAGCCTTCCGGGAATATGATCGTCGATATTGGGGGTGGGACGACGGAAGTGGCGGTGATCAGTCTGGCAGGTATAGTCCATTCCAATTCGATCCGCGTGGGTGGCGACAAGATGGACGAAGCGGTCATGTTGCACATGAAGACGAAGTACAACATGTTGATCGGCGAACGCACGGCGGAGCAGATCAAGTGCACGATTGGCATGGCGTATCCGAGTGACGAGGTGCTGACGATGTCGATCAAGGGCCGGGATCAGACGGCGGGTCTTCCCCGGACTCAGACGATCAACAGCGATGAAATCCGCGACGCCCTGAGCGAACCGATACGCCAGATCGTGCAGGGTGTGCGCACGGCGTTGGAACATACCCCGCCCGAGTTGTCGGCGGATATCGTCGACAAGGGGATTGTGTTGACGGGTGGCGGGGCATTACTCAAAAACCTCGACATTCTGATCCGCGAAGAAACCGGGCTGCCCGTTCTCATTGCCGACGATCCCCTGACGTGCGTGGTGATGGGATGTGGCAAGGCGCTCGACGAGTTTGAGCTTTTGCGCGAAGTCATGTCGGAGGGTTAGCCCTCTGTGGCTTGCGGGGGCAGGTCTTCGGCAGAACGCGTAGATGCGCCGGATTTGAATTGTTTTTTCTCTTGGAGACATGGCCTTGAAAGCGCTGATCAAACGCTATCAAACGACGGCGGTCGTGGGAGGCTGTCTGGCGCTTGCGTTGCTGATGTTTGTGGCGTCGGACGGGATGCGGAGTCGGACGCCCGTCGTCGAACGCCCGATATTGATGGGGGTGGGCAAGATTCAGAGTCACCACGATTTTGTGTCGGGGAATGCGTCAAACTTCTGGGATCGGTATATCGACCTGGTGCATACCGAGAGCGAGAATGCGTCGTTGCGGCGTGAAAATGCGCGTTTGCGCGAGGAAAATATTGGTCTTCAGGGGATATTGCAGCAAAACGCGCGTCTGACCAAACTCGTGGGATTTAAGCAGCAGCGTCCGATTTATCGGCTGGAGCCCGCGCGAGTGATTGCGGCCGACATGTCGCCGTATTTTCGGGTGTTGCGGTTGCGGCTTGAGATCGAGGCCGAAGGGATAGAGCCGGAAATGCCCGTCGTGTCGGCCGAGGGCGTGGTGGGGCGCATTGAACGCGTCGACGGCCGGTATTGTGACGTCATGTTGGCCGTCGATCCGCGTTCGCGGATTGATGTGATGACGCAGCTCAACCGTTCGCGCGGCATTTTGAGCGGGGTGGGGGACGAGCGGTCGTATCATGCGCGCATTTCGTATCTGCTGAGACGCGATGAGGTCGAGGAGGGGGAGCTCGTGGTGACGAGCGGTCGTGCCGGCACGTTTCCCAAGGAACTTCCCGTGGGGAGGATTACGTCGATCGATACCAAATCGTACGGGCTGTACCAGGAAGTCACGGTGGAGCCTGTCGTCGATTTTTCGCGTCTCGAGGAAGTTTACATCGTGACCGGGGAAGTCGAGGACAGGAACGCTCGCCGGAGGTAGGAGGGGATGAAACGCGTCGTGCTCAATGCGCTGCTGGCGCTCGTCCTGATGATTCTTCAGACCGGGGTTTCCTCTTCGTTCGGTCTTGAATCGGTCTGTCATTTTACCGTGATTGCGGCGGTGTTGTCGGGGGCGCTTTCGCTTCCGATGATTTCTTCGACCGTGTCGATTCTTTTGCTCGGCGTGGTGTGTGACATGTGGATGTCCGGGGTGTCCGGTCTGACACCTCTGTTGCTGATGATCGTCTATCTCGGGGTGCGCGCGGCGATGCTTCCCTTTCGTTCGGAACGCGTCCTTGCGGTCATGGTCTATGGGATTCTGGCGTCTATCGCTTATGACGCCCTGTGCGCGCTG
>CAMCLY010000263.1 GCA_945875805.1 uncultured Myxococcales bacterium
GCGCCGCTATCCGCCTCTGCGAGGCGGATACGCGTCGCCTTTTTGGGGGCGGGCTATTCGCCATGCCTGGCGAATACGCCCGCCTGTGGCGCGTCGCGCGCGGTACGGAGGGTTTGATGTTAAAATGAAAAAAACTATGCTAGAGACGGTCGGCCGACACGCCGTGTGAGGCTTATATAATGTTGTGTTTTTGAAATTCGCGTTTTTTTGGGGACTCCCCCGCAGGAAATGCAAGATGAGACCATGGATTTGGCTGATGGGGTTGGGGGCGCTTGGACTGTTGTCGTGCAATGCGCCCGTGGTAAACGACATACAGAGTCCGCCGCAGCGCGAGATACGGTACACCTCGGTATCGGAGGTTTCGGCACCTGCAGCGCCTGCGGCAGCCGTGCCGCTGGAGTCCGGCCGGCCGGACGGCGTGCTGACCGAAGACGCCTCCTGCCGACGCCTCGTCTCGGACGATCCGCTCTTTGACGACGACGACGCACGCAAGGCATTTGACGCCTATCGCGCCGGTTCTTTTTCCTCATCCGCCTTTGAAAAACTCGCCATGGCGTCCGGGCGGAGTTCGGAGGAACGCCAGCGCCTGCTCTTTCTGGCGGCCCTTTCGGCGTCCAAAGAAAACCATGCCGACCGGGCGGTCGCCCTGATGAAACAGGCGTATGCCATCGATGCACCGCTGCAGCGCGTCTCGGCAGTCTACGGCACCAAATACGGCTACCGCGCCAAACTTTGGGTGGATATCGTCGATTTTACGGAGCAACTCGCCGACAGCGAATCGTATCGGACGTACCGCGGCATCGCGCTGGCCAATCTCGGACGGTATGACGCGGCGGCCCTGGAGTTTGAAAACATCTCAAAGTATCCGGCCGCCATCCGCCTCGACGCCCTGGAGGCACGCGCCCGCGCGCAGTCCGAGACCTCGCAGTTGCGCGCTTCGCTGGAGACGTATCGCCGGATCTACGAACTCGATCCCGGGTCGGCGCAGGGACAGCTCGCTCAGGAGGCCATCATGGCGCAAAAAGATCGCTGGCCCAAAGGCTTTGAGTTTCCGCGCGCCGCACAGAAAACCGACAAGTCCAAATCGGCGCGCGAAATCGCACAGGCCCACTTTGACGCCCACCGCTCCGAAAAAGCCATTGCGGCCTATACAAAACTGTTGCGCGAAGACAAAAATCGTAAAGACACTGCCCGCGTGTGTGAGGATTTGTACGGCATCGCGCGAAGCCACGTCAAACTTCGCGCGCATTCCAAGTCGCTCCCGTTTTTTGAAGAGGCTCTCGAAACATGCGGTAAGACGGATCTTCAGATAAAAATCTTGTATTCGGCCGCCAAGGCGGCATGGAATGCAGGACAGAACGACAAGGCACTGCGCTGGTATGACGACATCACCACAGGTTATGCCGATCATTCCTACGCCGATGACGCCTACCACTACCGCGCGCAGATCCTGATGGCGCAGGGCAGAACGGATGAGGCACGCCAGACGCTCGAAACCCAGATCGAAAAATACCCCGACGGCGACATGGCCAAAGATGCCTACTGGATGCTTCTGTCGGATTTGTACGACCGGGGACAATGGAGAGATGCTGTCGCGTTTGTCGACAGAACACAAGAACATGCGGGAGAGTCGGATCTCTATACACAGGGGCGGTTGAGGTATTTTCAGGGGCGCGCGTATGAAAAGCTCGAAGAAAAACCACATGCGGTTCAAAATTACCTAAGGATTCTCGATGAATACCCGCTTTCTTATTACGCGATGCTGTCGTTGGGGCGGCTTGAAGCAATCGATTCGGCCCAGGCAAAGACATGGATTGAGACATACCGCGCGCGCGCATACCGTCCCGAACAGGGGCTTGAATACTGTTTTAAGACGATATCCGGCACAAAATCTTTTTCGGCCGCGCGCATGCTGACGACCGTGGGGCTGTATGACGACGCCCTCGAGGAAATCGACGCGATGGTGTCAAGCCCGGATACTCGCGTGGCGTACGAGGCTAAGCTGGCGCGCGCCATCATTCTCCAAAAATCAGGACGCTATACTGACAGCGCGCGGCTTGCCGCCAGTCTTCTCAATCCGCCGCGCGACCTGGTCTATCGCGCGTATGCGCCGTGGCTTCTGGCTTACCCCAAGCCCTGGAACGACATCGTGTCCAAAGCGGCCACGCCCGAATCGTCGCTCTATTACACGGCATATGCGATTATGCGCGAGGAGAGTTACTACAACCCCAAGGCGGAATCGTGGGCGAACGCGCGCGGTCTCATGCAGCTGATGCTCCCGACCGCCCAGTCGAGCGCAGCCGATGCCGGATTGCCCAAACCCTCGGCGTCAGATTTGTTCAAGCCCGAAATCGGGATTCCTATCGGTATCGCATACATCGCCAAACTCTACAAAATCCTCGTTCCTCACCCCATGTTTGTTTTGCCAGGATATAATGCCGGACAGGGTAACGTGGGCAAATGGATGGCGCGCTTTGCCGATGTGGACGTCGATGTCTATGTCGAAAAAATACCGTTCAAAGAAGCCCGGCATTACGCCAAGCGCGTGGGAACAACCCTGTGGCGCTATCGTTGGCTGTATGACGCCGAGCTGCCGCCGCTGTTTAACCCAGGCGTTCGCGTGGGGACGCTCAAGTAATTTTTTTTGTGTGTGGGGGGACCAGTCCCCCCACACCCCCCGAAATGCGAAAGGGAACATGGCGTAGCCATGTTCCCTTTCGCATTTCATGAGGTGGTGAGGCTTGGGGCGTTGTGGTTGGCGAGAGGCTTT
>CAMCLY010000264.1 GCA_945875805.1 uncultured Myxococcales bacterium
TTAATTTGTTCTCAAATGAAATTCTCGACGATTATCTCATACCCAAGATGACGGACCCCATTGTGAATCCTCAGCTTGCGCTGTTCTGAAAAGTTGCGGGACAGCAGTGCCGATCTGCCAAAGCGGCCCTCAACCAGATTAAAAAGAATGATTATATCTGGCCATTCATGAGCGATTCGCGCAAAAAGTTTTTAATCGGCATGAACTATCACCTGAAACTCCGCGGTGCAGGCAAATTCATCATTGAGGAAATGGAAGGTTGTTCGACCAGCGCGTGATAAAGCATAAGCAGCGCCGCCACGATTTTGGTTTCGCTCAGCATTTCTGGCGTACAGATGTGTTTGGGCAAGCCGTTTGACTCCCTGTAGTCTTGCCCATCCATTGCATGCGAGAAGGGGGGAAAAGATTTGTGTGACTTTTGCAGGCGAGGCGCCTGCGTGGGGGGATTCGTATTAAGATTTACAAAAAAAGGCCGCGCGTATCGGGCGAAGGCCGATAGCGCGGCGCGCGGGGCGTATCGGCCCTTGGGCCGATAGCCTGCGCCCATGAGCATACAAGGATATTAAGGCGCCGTGAGTCGAATGTTTCCGCGGTCGTCGGTGCCCTGTATTCGGACACTGAGGATGTCTCCGGGTTTGAAGCGGTCTTCGAGAAATGTGGAGCTTTGCGGGAGATCGTTGACGTGGATGGAGGCTTCCATGCCAGGGGTGAGTTCGAGTCGGACGAAGGGCGGTTTGACGAAGAGGACGTAAGCCTGGACGATGTCGCCGACGTGGAAGCGTCGGTTTTTGGCGGCGATGGCCGTGTGTGCGGCCTGGATGCCGGCTTCGTCGGTGCCTGAAATGCGGACGAGGCCGTCGTCGTCGATGTCGATTTGCGTTTGTGTTTGCTCCATGAGGGCGCGGATGTTTGCACCTCCTGATCCGATGATGTCGCCGATGATGGCTTTTCGGACTTTGAGGGTGAGGGTTTTGGGGGCATTTGGGGCGAGTGAGGGGCGAGGGGCGGGGAGGGTTTGGAGGATGATGTCGAGGATTTGGTGGCGGGCGCGTCGTGCCTGCATGAGGGCTTCACGCAGGGTTTCGCGGCTGAGTCCTTCGACTTTGAGGTCCATTTGAAGGGCAGTGACGCCGTTTTTTGTGCCGCAGACCTTGAAATCCATGTCCCCCAGGTGGTCTTCGTCGCCGCAGATGTCGGTGAGGATGGCGTGGCGTCCGTTTTCGCTGATGAGTCCCATGGCGATGCCAGTGACGGGGGCTTTGATGGGGACGCCGGCGTCCATGAGGGCTAGGCATCCGGCGCAGACGGTGGCCATGGAGGAGGAACCGTCGCTGGAGAGGATGTCGCTGACGACGCGGATGGTGTAGGGGAACTGTTCGGCGGGTGGGATGACGGCAGTGAGTGCGCGCTGGGCGAGCATGCCGTGTCCGATTTCGCGCCTGCCGGGGCCTTTGGGCGTTTTGGCTTCGCCGACACTGTAGGGGGGAAAGTTGTAGTGCAGGAAGAAGCGGCAGTCGGTGGATCCAAACATGTTGTCAAGTCTGAGTGCGTCTCTTGGGCCGCCAAGGGTGCATGTGGAGAGGGATTGGGTGAGACCTCTTGAGAAGAAGGCGGAACCGTGGGCACTGGGGAGGGGCTTGGCTTCGCATCGGATGGGGCGGATTTGGTCGAGTTTTCGGTCGTCGAAACGGGTGCCGTCGAGGATCATGGCGCGCGCGGTGTTTCGTACGCGGGTTTCAAAGGCGTCGTTCCAGAACGCCTGAGAAAAGTCGAGATTTAGCGCAGCGCAAGCGTCTTTGATTTGCGTCAGGATCGCGTCTTTGGTGGATTTTAGGGCGTTGGTGCGCTCCCATTTGTCGCCTCGATGCAGGGCGTTTTGAATGTCGGGAATGGCGTGGTCGAGTTGTTCGATGAGTTCTTGTGGCGGGATGTTGACCGGGGTAAGGGCGAGTTTGGTTTTGCCGTGTTGAAGGGCAAGGTCACGTTGAATTTGAATGATGGGGGCGGCGATGTCGGAGGCGAAATCCATGCATTGGATGAGTTCGTCTTCGGAGACTTCCTGTGCGCCGCCTTCGACCATGATGATGCCGTCTGGTGAAACGCTGATGACGAAATTCATGTCTGAAGCTGCATTCTGGTCGGGGAATGCGACGAACTTTCCGTTGATGCGTGCGATTCTGAGTCCGACGACGGGACCGTCCCACGGAATGTCGCTGATCATAAGGGCGAGGCTTGCAGCATTGAGGGCGGCGGTGGGCATGTCGAGAGAAGGATCGCCGGAGAAGGCCATGATGGAGACGACGGTTTCTCGGCGGTATTCTTTTGGGAAAAGGGGTCTGAGGGAACGATCGATGAGCCGGCTGGAGAGGGTTTCGGCGTCGGAACTTCTGAGTTCACGCCGTCCGGCACCCGTAGGAAAGTGTCCAGCGCCGGCAAAACGTTCGCGGTATTCGACGGTGAGTGGGAAGAAATCTTGGTCGGGGTTTTCATTTCCGGCGACGACGGTGACAAGGAGTACGGCTGATCCGCATCGCAAGACGACGCTTGCGTTGGTTTGAGGCGCCCAGACGCCGGATTCAAGATCAAAAGTACGTGTGCCAATATCAATGGTCTGTTTCATGTTTTGTCCTCTGAGTTTTTTTTGTGGGGGGACCAGTCCCCCTGTTTTTTTTGTGGGGGGACCAGTCCCCCTGTTTTTTTTGTGGGGGGACCAGTCCC
>CAMCLY010000265.1 GCA_945875805.1 uncultured Myxococcales bacterium
GTGACGCGATAGATGCGCTTGTCGAAGCCTGTGTTGAACTCGTCTCGCAAGACCGTCAGGTATGGGTGCGGTGATAATGGAAAGCGGGCTTACGTCATCCCAGAAAGCGACGTTTGGTGCGGCCTGGGAGATCTTGTGTGCGCATCGGGCGGTGTTTCTGAGCGAAGCGACGGGAACGGGCAAAACGTACATTGCGTGTGCGTTGATCCGAGCCTCGATGTTGCGGCATGGCACGCGTGCGATCGTGGTTGCGCCGGCGCATTTGCGCCATGTCTGGCATGAGGTCATGTCCAAATTTTGCCTTTCGGCGTCGTTTTATTCGTATCATGCCGCGAGTCTTGGGCGGATACCGGCGGTGGAGAGCGAGCCGGCGTTTTGGGTATTTGACGAGGCGCATTTGCTTAGAAACCGGCATACTTTGCGTTATGCGTCGCTTCGGCGTCTGGTGGGCGGTCACCGTGTGTGTCTTCTGACGGCGACGCCGGTATCGATGTCCTGGAAGGATCTTTATGCGCTGGTGAGCCTGTGTGGGTATCCACCTGATTTGAGGTATCGCGAGCCTGGGGTTGTCTCGAGTTTTGCGTGGGCGCTGTCTCCGATGTCTCGGGTCGATCGTCTTTTGACGTCGTGCGATCCTCACGTTCATGTGCGTGAAATTCGGTATTCTCCAGAAACATCCGAAGGCGATCCATCCGAGTGTCTGGAAAGGCTGTTGAGTCTTCCGTGGCAATCGATACAAAAGGACGGGACGTTGGAGGATGCGCATATTGTATGTCACGTTCTTGTACAACGATTTTTGAGTCATCGGGGGGCGTGTCTTTCGACGCTTTGCAGGATTGAGTCGTATTTTCGTGCCAATCGGAACTTGCGTGGAAGTGGTGTTCTGACACGAGAAGTTTTCAGGCGTCTTTTGGGGGTTGAGGGCAGGCAACAGCTTCTTCCGTTTGAAGGGGGGTATTTTGGTAGCGAAGCGCGCATGGAAGATCGGCTGAGGATTGACGACATGGCGCGGATTCTTGCGCAGATTTGCGCGAGGATGCGCGTGTGTTGCGGTGGGGTGGATCAGAAAGTCGAGCGCGTGTCGGAGGTGATAGAACGGAGTGGAGAGCGGACACAAGTGGTCGTGTTTACGCAATATGCGGACACGGCGAGATATTTTGCAAAGCACCTTCGCGTGACGGGGAAGGTGGCGCTTTTGACGTCTGGTCGGGCGGAGTATTCTGGGCACGAAATATCACCGTCGATTGTCGAGGCGATGTTTGATGTTGGTGGAGAAGTTCCCGAGTGGTGGCGTGACATGCGTCTTGAACGGGCGCGAGTGCTTGTCTGTAGCGATGCCTATTCTGTTGGGCATAATTTTCATCGGGCGAGCGTCATGATTCACCTGGATTTGCCATGGAATCCGATGGTGTTACGGCAGCGCGAGGGACGCGTGTTGCGCATGGGGCAGACGGCGCGGGATGTAGAGATATATACTTTGCGCCTTGAGCGGACATCCGAGTGGTTGATATCGTATGAGCACAGACTTGTGTCACGCGTGGAAGGGCGGATGGGGTGGATGGAGCACTGGAGTGAGAGGCGGCATCGGTATGACAGGGTGGTGAAGATACCTGGCGTGTGCAATTTTCCATCGACCTGGGGGTGGTATGAGGATCGCTGGTTTCCCGTGAGTCCTGGGGACGTGGAGGGTTTGGATGGTCAGGTGACGCGGATGCGTTTGGAAGAGGCGTTTGCACCGATGTTTCGACGCGTTCGTCCGTTATTGTCGGAGGTGTGGTGTCGTCTCAAGTGTCGGGCGCGTTGGTGTCATCATTTAGAGGCCGTGCGTCGGTTTATCGACATGGCATGGTATGTGGCGATAGCGCCTGGCCCGATGCGTGAAGGATGGTGCCGTGTGTTGGAAGATAAAGAACGGGACGATGTGGCAGGGGTGGGGGCAATGGGATGGCCGGAACCGTCTGAAATTCAGGCTTTGCCCGATCGTCAGACATGGTGTGAAGTGGTCACGGATACAAAGAAACTGGAGGTGAACGGAGTAATAAATATAACGGAGTAATAAATATATAGATATAACATAAAATATATTTATATATTTATATGTATAAATTTATTATATGTGTTTGCGTTGAATATAAATATACATAAGGAGATTGGATATGGAGGAGTTGAGAAGCAAGACAAGAGGGGGACGCACGCATCGCAGGAAGCCCGTCCGCTTGCAGGCCGGGAAGTCGGCGCAATACCATCCGTCGCTGTCGACGGAGACGTCACGACTTGGACGCATCGCCGAAAATCTTGTCATATGGTATCTCAGAAATGCGGGCTGGACGATTGTAGCGCGCAACTATGCGACGCGTCGTGGAGAAATAGACATCATAGCAAGTCGGATGGGAGAGGATATTTGCGGCATTCGGACGGTGGCTTTTATAGAAGTGAAAGCGCGCCATACGTCGGATGGGCTTCCGCCCGAAGCATCGGTGACGATGAGCAAGAGAAAAAAAATGGTGTCGACAATGCGACAGTATATTGGAGAACACGCGTTGGATAAGGCGGTGTATCGCTGTGATGTGGCGAGCTTGATTTTGGAACACGGACGGGCACCACGCATTCGGTATTATGTGAATGCATTTTGCGGACATGAGGAATTTGGATGGTAGTTTTTTTTTGTGGGGGGACGAAGTCCCCCCACACCCCCCGAAATGCGAAAAG
>CAMCLY010000266.1 GCA_945875805.1 uncultured Myxococcales bacterium
GCCTCAAGCTGAACTTTTCATTCAGCCCGTCGGCGAGGCGGGCTTATACGCAGGTCAGACCCAGACGTCAAATTCTTTTTTCAATTTTTTTTCGTGGGGAGACAACATCCCCTCACGCCCACCGAAATGCGCAAGGAACGTGCGGCTCTGCCGCACTCCTCTTGCGCATTTCATGCGCCTGTGAGGCTCGGGCCTTTCGTGTTTCGTCATTCCCTTTTGTGGGGTGAGAGAAGTCTTTGGGGTGACCCCGAAGCCTTTTTTGAGCCCCTTTCGGCCCGAAAGGAACAAAACCTACCGCCTCGCGAACCACAACGACAAAGGCATACGTTCGGAAATAGCTTGCCATCTGACCTGTAAAATACGATTTGTCGGATCCGTGCTCGGCACACACTGTACCACAGGCTCTATCCTTGCCCCATTCAAGAGGATTTTATGAAATTCAACCTGTCCATGCTCCTTCTATGTCTGACCACCTGTCTTGCCTATAATGGATGTGCCGGATGCCGTCCAGACCATCCCCAAATCCACGACCCCCCCCCCCCCATCCCCACACGCCCCAGAATCCAACGCCCCCATTTCACAGGAAACGCTCCCTCCCGACACGCACCCAATCGACACTCCCTCCCTCGACACACCCCAAAATGCCGACACCACCGACAAAAATGTCCAAACAGAATGGCCGCCCACCGACGAGGAAATCGTGTCCAGCAAAACCATCCCCGATTACGCCAAATACGCACTTGCCATCGATCGCGCCCTGGGATGCGACACCCTGGCCTACGACTCTCCTGAATATACATACAATGTAAAAGAATACGACTTTATATCAACAAGTATTTATGATTGTACAGAACCCAAAAATCCCAATCTTCTCAACATGCTCATTCAAAATAAAGCCGACATCAACGCCTATAACGCCCATGGGCGAACGCTCCTGAGCATGACCCTGACCGGCATCGGTAATGAGGAGTTTCATGAAAATCCCATGTTCGAGCTTTTGCTCGCATCAGGTGCAGACATCACCAAACCCGACGCCGACGGAACCACCATTCTCATGAAAACACTCTTCTACGATACCGCCGAAAAGTTTATTGCAGCGGGCGGCGATATCCATGCTAAAGACAAGCAAGGCCACAATGCCCTGGATTTACAAAAAGCCATACGCCTGGAAATGGATGGCGAAGACATCGTCGACGAAGATGGACACACCTGGCACATGCCCTTCTTTTGGGAAGAAAACACCATGGGCTGCCATAATGATGACGAAATCGAAGAAGCCGAAGCCGCAGGGCAGCCCCTCCCTGACTGCTACACTTACGCCGACCTCATCCGAAGGAATGTCGATCAAATCATTACTCGCCTTGAAAACATGACTCCAAAAGAAAGTCCAAATCCTTAAATACACATTCTATCTCCACTTCTGTCAAACGAGATACAACCTCCTGTGCGGGATCTTATCCGTGTTCTGGAGAGCTGCCCTATTCGCCTGCGGCGAATACGGGCTGCCGTGCGGTCTATGCCTATCGGCATACGACCGCCTGCGCGCGGCTATGTGCTCGTTTCCTGCGCGCATACGCCGCGCGCCGCTCAATTTCCACCACTCAGCCCCATTCCAGAAACTCAATCTCATCTTCCACCGCCTCGAGCGTTTTGCCTTCCAAAAAAGGTAACGCCAAAAGCGCACGATACCGAGCATCCACCGTTTTGTACCCCTTTTTATAGAAATATTCGGAACTGCCTATGCCGTCGCCATCATGATCTATACATAGGCAATAGGGATTGTCCTTGTCAAACTTTTCACTCCTAAATCCCTGACAAAAATAGGTTATACCATGATACTTAAAATACATTTCCATTCCACTATATAAACCCTCATAAAATTCATCTCTTGTGATGTTTTTCATTTATCCTTCCTCCACAACTTTCTTTTGAAAAAACAAATCCTCTTAACTTATCCCTATAAAATATTTCTTGTATTTATTGAACTCATGGAGCGTCAATTTCTGTGCCTCCGTCCTACTATCCATGTCGCTATAGCCTTTACCTTGCGGATAAATGTGTTTGTGCAATACGGCATGTCCTGATGGAACGTCGCGAATATCCTTTTCACTGTGATACCCAATTTCCAACACAAGCTCATGCTTTTCGTTATATTCGCGATACTGTCTAAACTCTCCTTTTTCATCAAGTTTGATGTATGCCCTTTCGGAATGCGATTCTTCCGGAAGGCGACGGCTTCGCTTCTTGTCGATCGGTTCGAGAATTTTCACCCCGTCGATCTCTCCGACGGTTTCGTACTGGAACGCGACGGGCCTGCCCGCCGCAAAGGTTCCTCTTCCTCCCATGGATACAGACCTCCTTTTACCCCCATTCCAGAAACTCAACCTCATCCCCAGCCTCAAGCAAGGTTTTGCCATCAAAAAGTTTTTGTGCGAGAAACGCGCTCCAGTGATCCTCGCCCAAATTGAAATAGGCTTCCCATAGCGTGTCACACACGACTTCATACTCATCAAACACGCTGTTGACGGGATGCCAATCCACCGGACCGGTGGCATTGATGGCCTTCCATCGACAAACATGCGAATAAAATTTATCGATTTCTTTAATATATCCCCCTCCATACTGATAGACTTCA
>CAMCLY010000267.1 GCA_945875805.1 uncultured Myxococcales bacterium
CTTTTACGAAATCGGCTTCGCCGTCGTCTTCTTCTTTTACGAAATCGGCTTCGCCATCGTCTTCTTCTTTTACGAAATCGGCTTCGCCGTCTTCTGGGGTTTCGGTGATACGTTCGTCGGCGGACTCGAGGCTGGCGAGGTCATCCTGCCATGGGTCTTTCCACGCGTCGTCTGTGACGTCATCGACGTTTTTTTCATCCGAAAGGGCGTCGCCATTTTTGATGCGCATGACCTCGTCAAAGAGCCGCGAAGCGGCGAGTTCCTGGACGAGGACGTTGTAGCGGCGCGTGGGCTGCCAGGCTTCTTTTCCGGCATATCGCGTCGGGGTAAAACAGCCGAATTCCTTGAGCCGTTCGAGGTTATATTTAATGATGCGCGGCGTGGTCGATCGGACTTCGCGTCCGTCTTTGGTTTCACGCGCCGAGAGGGCGTTGTCATAGACGCGCCACGCGTCATAGAGTCCCGTGCGGATGTCGTCCATATTGGGGTCGACGTCGGCGAACTGTTTTTTGAGGCGGTCGCATATCGCGCGCAGTGCATCGTCGATTTCCTCGACGGTGACGGGAAGCCGCGCCTGGTTGACGTCGTCCTCGAGGTCCTGGGCGCGCGGAAATATCGTGGCCGCAATCGCAATTTGGACGAGTCCGTCGAGCAGGCGCATGTCGGCCGACGAATTGCCCGGCCTGAACTCCGACGCACGCATCCAGAACACGCTCTCCTCGCGCGGGCTGAGCACAATCCCGTGATCACTGACGTTGAGCACATACAGTCCCAGCCCGTCGCTCATTTCCGCGACGACATCGCGAAAATCGCTCCGGTTGAGATACTCATGGATGAGTTCCCGGTATTCCGTATTCTGTATTGGTCGCACGCGAGGCTGAAGCCCCCACTGAATGAGCGTCGCGGCGCGAAAAACATCGGTCAGTTCTATCGACATGGATGAAAATTCCTCCCCATGGGGCACACCAAAAAATCGCGCATCCCTCATGGCGTTTCTTCATGGTGAAAGGTCAGCGGGATTCCTCAAAGGCATCAAACGGCGTAATCCACACCTCGTCGCCAAAATACTCGGGATCGTTGAGCAGGGTGCCGGTCTTTTCGACCTGGACTATCGGGCTTTCCGTACTTTCGATATCAAAATGTTGCATGACGAGCAGCACGATGACTTCACACTGAACCGAGGTGAAGCGCCGTTCCCTGGCATAGGCCAGCAGGTCCGACAGCGTCGTTTTCCGGACGAGTCCCTTGAGAAGATGCTCCACGATCTCCCGATCTTCGTCACTGTGTCGCGCAAGGTCCCCGGCAAAATGATCGGCGTGAATGGGCTCGATGTCGATCCAGTCGCGCCGCTGCGCACGTTTGGGCCGGAGCAGACCGTCGTAGAGAAAACACAGCGAGAGCTGTGACGGAATCTTTGGCGCCATGAGAACCGGGGTCGTGCGTTCGGCAATGCCAAGGACATCCCGGACGCTCATGCCCATGATGGGTTCGACGACTTCCCGCATCAGTTCGGGCATGCTCGTGATCTGTCCCGACACGAACGCCTGCGACGCCTGACTGTCCAAAAACGTCGTGCGGGCCGTCATCAGTTCGCGTTGCAACACCGTGTGCGTCTCCATGCAATATTGGATGGCGGTCAGAACCTTGGCCACGGCCTGGCTTTCCCGTGTCCCCGGCGTCAGCGCGTCAAGTCGCTCGTTGGCGGTCACGATGATGCCGCGCTCGACGTCAAGCCGGTCGTCGATGTGGGACATCGCATCCGACAGCAGCGCCGGCGCCTTTTCGACCCAGTCCACGCGCGAAATGTCGCGTTGCGTGTCGCGCAACATCCGACGCACGTTGACGCAATACGTCCTCGACAGTCGCACGGCATAATGCGCGCTTCGTCGTGCCTCGTCGAATTTTCCTCGACACATCTGCGAATGGACGATTGCCTCCGTCGCCGCCTGGCTGTCCTCGAGGTCAAATTCCAGCGCCTTGAGCGAGAGATTGACGGCCTCGTTCGTCAGCCGCATCACAATCTCCCCGTTGAGCCCGAACGCCTCCTGGATCAGCCTGAACTCCAGCTGTTTCTCGCAAATCTCGCCGTTTTGCCCGATGTCCATATAAGGAATGCGGAACGGCCGACGGGCGTCACTGTCATGGCGCAACGCCGCCAGCACCCGGTCGACGATTTCGACGTGCCGCGCCGCATCCGGCATCAGCCCCGCCCGCACATCCATCGCATCCAGCAACGGCCCCACCGCAAAGTCCACATACTCCCGGTCAGCCTCGCTCTCCGTCCCCATGCGCTCGGCCACGATGTCCATGATCTTCAGCGCTATCGCTAGCGTATCGTAGTGGCGAAACGACTCCTCGCGCCGCGCATCCGACTGGCTGAGCTGAAATAGCGGGTACGCATGAAGCAACACGCGCAATCGCTTCACCAGCGACTCATTCCTCAAATCGTCGCTCGTGATGGGCGCGTCATCTGGCAACTGACTGAACAAATCCATCGACTCTACCATCCTTTGCAGAGTTCACAAAAAACTGCGGCTTTCTAGCCGGTTTGGCCCTCCTTCGCAAGCGTCTATCGCACAAAACCAAGGCTACAGCATTTAACTTTTCCGTTGAAATAGCACGTCAAGCATGGCA
>CAMCLY010000268.1 GCA_945875805.1 uncultured Myxococcales bacterium
ATGCTCCCCTCTCCCCATGGGAGAGGGGCCGGGGGTGAGGTCGGGGTTTTGGTGGGGCTTTTTTTGTGTGTGGTGTGGAAGGTGTGGCCGTATTGGAGTCCGAATTTAGGTGAAAAATTGGATTTTGAGGGACATAAAAAAACATGAGAGACATGTTTTCTGCGAGTAGGATATGGCATCTCCTGGAGCATAGGGGGCTAGGAAACGGAACATCCCATCGTTCAAATTTTTCATCATTTGGATTGTATATGCATGATTACCCTTTGATCACGGACTTGGCGCTCATCCTCATTGCGGCGGGATGTACGTCGGTGATTTGCCGCATGCTTAAACTTCCGATTCTCGTCGGATATCTTTTGGCCGGAGTGCTCACGGGACCTCACATTGCGCTGATTCCGGATGTGCATGATATGAATAGTATTCATACATGGTCTGAAATTGGTGTAATTTTTCTACTTTTTGCGCTTGGGTTGGAATTTAATTTTAAGAATCTTCTTAAAGTTGGCAAGACAGGCGCAATTGCGGTGGGGACGATTGTGGGCGGAATGATGGCGAGTTGTATCGGGCTTGGACATCTTCTGGGCTGGTCGCTGGTCATGTCGATTTTTATGGGCGGCATTTTGTGCATTTCCTCGACGATGGTCATTGTGAAGGCGTTTGAGGAACTCAAGCTCAAGGGGAAGCCGTTCACGCATATCGTTTATGGAATTGAGATCATCGAGGACATCGTGGGCATATTGCTGATGGTGATTTTGTCGACGATTGCCATGAGCCAGAGTGCGAATATTGTGCAGGAGATATCCACGACAGCGCTGCGTGTGGTGTTTTTTCTTGTGTTATGGTTTGTGGGCGGGATTTTTATCGTTCCGACGTTGTTGCGCAAACTCAAGCCATGGCTGACAGATGAAATACTTTTGACGATTTCTCTGGCGCTGTGTCTTGGAATGGTCATGCTTGCGGACACGTCGAACCTTTCGACGGCGCTCGGGGCGTTTACGATTGGATCGATACTTGGGGCGACGACGGAGGCGCATCGCATCGAGACGATGATGACGCCGATCAAGAATTTGTTTGGCGCGATATTTTTTGTGTCGGTCGGGATGATGGTGAATCCCGGTGCGATCGTCGAAAACCTCGGGACGTTGTTCATTCTTTTAGCGCTTGAACTCGTGATGAATCCGATACTCGGTGCGTTTGGGATTTTCATTTCGGGGAAAAGCCTTCGCGAGTCGATTCACGCGGGCGCGTGTTTTGGTCAGATTGGGGAATTTTCGTTTATTATTGCGAATCTCGGCGTGTCGCTGGCTGTTCTTGATGAGTTTACGTATCCGGTGGTGATAACGATCAGTGCGATTACGATGATCACGACGCCTTATGTGATACGATTCTCGGATCGGTTGGTAGAGCCGGTGTCGAAGCTGTTGCCAGAGCGTCTTCGCCATCGCGTGGATGAGGAGCGGAGTTCGTCAGAGAAGACGCCGAATCGTCGCATGGTGATCATCAGGCAATTTGTGGTGGAAACGTTTATTCTTTCGATGGTGCTGCTTGGAATTGTGTCGTTCCTGGGCGGTTTTGTCGAACCGAATCTCCGCGGATTTTTGGCCTCTCACTGGTCTGATATGGACGCTCCGTTTGTGAGCCAGTGCATCTGTATCGTGGCCACGTTGCTTGCGATGATGCCATTTTTGAGTGCATTGATTCTCCGCCGTAACAAACTGAATCGCGCGTTTACGATAGTCCTTCTTCGCGGCAACGGTGAGCGGCTTTTAAGGACGCTCCAGCTGATTCGTGTGGTGGTGGTAGGGTGTTTCATTGCATTTGCACTTCTGACGCATTCCCCGTTTGTGTGGTACGTCAATCTGTGTATTGGTGCGGCTGTTTTGTTCATCGTGGCCCGGTTTGAAATTGTCTTTAGCAATTACATGCGTCTGGAACGTCAATTTTTGCTCAATTATAATGAAGTCGAACTCAACGAACAGGACGAGGCGTGTGAAACGGCCGACAACCTTGGTTCCATGACGGACATTGCGGCGGGCAACTGGCTTTCGGCAGATCTCAGCGTGGCGAACTACACCCTTGACGAGGATTCTCCGTTTGTCGACAAAACGTTGATAGAACTCAATCTCCGTGCGCTTCATAATTTATTTATCATTCGGATAGAGCGCGCAGAAGGTGCGGTGAACATTCCGTCTGGTCGCGAGAAGCTCCATCTTGGGGATACCGTTCACATCGTGGGACATGCTTCGTCGCTCAGAGTGCTGGAACAGCCCCCTTACGGGATATCGTCGCGCAAACTTCATCTCATGTCGATGCGCCAGTTTTCGCGAGAATTGCAGGAGCGCCGTACGGATGCTGCCATGTTGCGTTGCCTTTGCATCCCAATTCACGGCAAGTCCGGCCTTGCAGGTCAGACGCTTCGTACATCTGGAATTGGCAGCAAAAATAAATGTCTCGTCATTGGAATTGAGATTTGCGGTCGTGTCGATATGAATCCATCCCCGGAGGCCGTGTTTGTGCCGAATAGCCGCCTTTGGGTCATCGGCGAGTCCGACACCTTGGCCGCCCTTCTTGAGGAAAATCTCATCACGGCACCTTCTGGTTTTTAGTTTTTTTTTGTGTGCTTTTTTTTT
>CAMCLY010000269.1 GCA_945875805.1 uncultured Myxococcales bacterium
TTTATGAATCATGCTCCCCTCTCCCCATGGGAGAGGGGCCGGGGGTGAGGTCGGGGTTTGGGTGAGGGCTTTTGTGACGATGTCGGACTGTAAAAATTGGGCAGTGGTGTGGAATCGTGGCATAAGGCGTGGCGTGGCGGAAGAATTTTGGAAAGTCGATCTGAATTCGTCGGTCAGGAGCCGCCCGAGACTGAACCACGGCCGTCGGAATCAGGCGGTGTTTGAGGTTAATCGGTATGGATTATCAGGTTTTGTTTGTCATAACGCTTGTGGCGTTGGTTGCGGTGGCGATATTTGCCGTGGTGCAATATAGGGATCGCGACAAATATTTGTTTCGTTGCAAGCCTCTTGAGCGAGAATGTGAAAAACTGAAGGAAGAGAACGAGAAGTTGCGGTCGCGTTTGCCGGCCGAAGTGTTGGAAAAGAGGCCAGAGAAAAAAGCGGACGCCAAATCGGAGAAAAAAGCGGAGAAGCCCACGGCAGAAAAGCGCAAAGCGGACGTGTCGGAGCTGACATCGCGCGTGGCCGAACTCAAAAAGGACGTGTCCCGTCTCAAAGAGGAAAACTTCAATCTGAAGAAGGACAACAAATCCCTTCGTCAGGAGATGCGCGAGAACCGGGCGTCGAACACGACGGATCAGCGCGAGATTGTGGCACTGCGCGAAAAGGCATCGGATTTGGAAGAGCTTTTGAACGAGGCGCGTGCGCGGATCAAAACGTTGGAAACGGCGAAACCGGCGCAGGAAGCGCCGGTGGCCGTCGATGCAAGTGTGGAGGCACGTCCCGAAGACGTGGCGCGGATTTCTGAGCTCGAGCGAGAGAATGTTTCGCTGTCTTCGTCTTTGAAAGATGTGCGAGGGGAATTGGCGTCGTTCAAACGCGATTTCAGGAATCAGCTGGATGCGGCGAAACAGGAGGTGGCGGAATCGAACCGTGGGTTGCGTCGTGATGTGTCGCGTGCCGTGCGTCAGGCGGAGCAGTCCAAGAAACGCGCTGACAACAACCACAAGATATATCTGATAGCGCGGGCGCAGTTGCAGCTCGTCGAGCGCCGTTTGATGGGGTATGAACCCGAATACACACCGTTGCGTGTTTTGCCCGTGAGTGACGAGGCGATTGATGAAAGCGTCAAGAAATTTGTGACCCGGGATGCACGGGAAACGCGGGCGGCGTCGAGTCTTCCCGAACTGGAGCGCCGCGTCGCGGAACAGGCATCGAGAATTGCCGAACTGGAACGCGAGAATGCCGCACTCAGGACGTCTAAACTCGACGACATTTCGTTTAGTTCGCTGTCCGATGGACGCGACGAGTCGGATGATTCACTCAGCACGCTCGTCAATGCCCTTGCGGTTGAAGAACCGCAGGATGTCAAGACGTCGGCACTCGACACTTCAAGTCTTGCCGATCTCGATCTCGGGCATCTGGACGATGAATGGGAAACCGTTTGATTTATCGTTTTTTGCGATAACGTCCACATGAGTTCGCAAAAACGAAAGAGCTAAAAAAGCCATTGGAAATCCAGTATGATGAACTTGACTAAAAAACTCTCATCGAACAGGAGGAACCAATGGCGAGAGGTATTGATAGAACAGAATCAGGGCTACAGCATTTAACTTTTCCTTTGAAATAATACGTCAAGCATGACATTTGGGGTGAGAGATGCCTTAAGCATCAACAATTTTTTAGTCTCTCTTCCTGAACGTGCGTCATTCAGAAGCCTCATGGCACATTTCCTTAGGATATTGAGGTTTTTCGGAGAATTGTCTTTCTTTGCTTGGTTTTCATCTTCCCTGAATATGACATCTAGGTTCCAGTGCAGTTGATTCTCAATGCTCCAGTGCTTTCTGACTGAATAAGCAAACTCTTCCACATCTTGAAGAGAAGTAATGTAGTAACGCCTGTCAACAGTTTCTTTTTGCTCTTTGGTTTTATAGACTGTTGACTTTACCATTCCGATAGCTTTCAAGCCTTTCCAACAGTCTGACTTCTCAAGCCACCCAATATCAGTGCAGAGCCTGTATTCGCGCGTCTCCACACCCCCATGCCCTTTTTCAACCGTAGTATGTGCAGGGTGGCTGTTTGCAAACTCTGAGAAATAGAGAGCAACATCTGAATGGAATTCCTCTTGCTTTCCTTTTAAGGCTATAGCGTAGTCGGCTTTTTGTTTCGTGATCTTCTCAACAATCTTTTTCTGACATCCCATTGCATCAAGCGTCACAATCCCACCTTCAACATCTATGAGATCAAGTAGCTCAGGGATCGCCTTGATTTCATTTGTCTTTTCCGGCACGGTAACTTCACCGAGTGTGAGCTGATTTTCAGCAACGAATGCACTAACGACGTGAAAAGCCTTGTGCTTCTCATTCTCGCTTCCGCAAATGGTTTTACCCTCAATTGCAACGACGCAACGCTTCTCATGCTCTATCCCAAGCCATTCATTCAAGCATGACGCAAGCGCTTTGGGGTTCAAGCGCTCAAACACACGCCGGAATGTGTCGGCATCTGGAATGCCGTTTGGAAGCTCAAGGAAATCCCGGAAATATTCCTCCCGCTCATGCCCCAAATATTCCACGGCAACAAAACTGTCGCAACGGCAAATAATCGCA
>CAMCLY010000270.1 GCA_945875805.1 uncultured Myxococcales bacterium
TGGAGCCTTTTTGTGGGGTTGGGGTGGGGTATTTTGTGTTTGGTGAATCATGCTTTCCCACACATCCCCTTCTCCCCCTAGGGGGGACTCTAGGGGGCGGAGCCCCCTCAGCGCGCGGGGGGGGGGCAGAGCCCCGGCGAGAAGTCCTTCGTCTGCGTGAGGAAGTCGCACAATAAACCACATGACGTCGTGTGGGGATTCGTGTAAAGATAGGGGGTATGCGCCGCATTTTGTGCGGCATTTTTCTTTGTGGATGCAGAAATGGTGTGAGAAATTTTTTAGACAAAGGAAATTATAGAATTTTTTGCGCCATGGAGCACGTATTTTGACAAGGCTTTGTTATGTTGAAAGGGATTAAACCGGCATTTTGGCTGGCCAACGCTCTCGAGGCTTGCGAGCGGCTCGCGTATTTTGGGATCAGGGCGATATTGCCCTTGATGATGGTGTCGACGACGTCGGGCGGGCTTGGCCTGTCGTACACGCAGCTTGGGATCATTTATGGGGTATGGGCACTTTTGCAATGCCTCATTCCGATGGTGAGCGGAGGGTTTAGCGAGTCGTTTGGGTATAAGAAAACACTGATCGTGGCGTATGTCATCAATATCTGCGGGTATGTGATGATGGCGAACATTTTGCGGCTTTCGGAATTGCTGGCGCTGTTTTCGGACGGCATGATGTCGGTCCCGAAGGTGAATTTTGTGTTGATGCTGATTTCTGGCTGTACGATTGGCGTGGGGACGGCCATATTCAAGCCGCCTGTGCAGGGCACGGTGGCCAAGTCACTCAATGAAAAGAACTCGGGGTTTGGGTTTGGACTATTTTATTGGGTCGTCAATGTGGGTGGATTTTTGGCGCCGCTGTGCGCGAGTGCGCTGAGGGGATCGTCTGAAACGCCGACGTGGCACTACGTATTTTTCAGTGCGGCGTTGGTGACCACGGTCAATCTCATTTTGACGTTGTCTTTCTTTAAAGAGCCGGAGCGCAGTGAGAAAGAAAAGGCGAAACACGCCAAGGATTCGATGGCATCGGTGTTTAAAGGAACGATCCGCACGCTGTGGAATGACAAACCGATGTTGTGCTTTTTGCTCATCGTGTCCGGGTTCTGGCTGATGTTCATGCAGCTTTGGGATTTGTTGCCCAACTTCCTCAATGAGTGGGTTGATCGACGCGGTGTGGGCGAGGCGCTTTTGAGCGGGGCGATGGCTCTGGACGGAACGAGTGCGGAGACGCTGAAAAAAGCGATGGAACCTGGCGGCATGGGTATGGATGCTCTTGGTTGGGCGACGAAGTTTGTCTTGAAGTTTCTTGAGGATGGCGCGCTCAAACCCGAGATGATCATCAACATCGATTCGGCGGCGATTATTCTGTTTGTGTTGCCGTTGTCGGCGATTTTTTCGCGCTTCCGCATGATGACGTCGTTGGTGCTTGGGATGGTCATTTCGGTGGTGGGTTTTGTGTTGTCTGGGATGACGATGTCTGGGGGGATAGCGTGTCTGGCGATATTCATTTTTGCAATTGGGGAAATCATCTGTTCGCCGAAGTTCAGCGAATACATTGGTATGACGGCGCCCGAGGATAAGAAGGCGATTTACATGGGGTATTCGAACATCCCGTTTGCGATAGGCTGGGCGCTTGGGAACTTTTTGTCCGGTCCTTTGTACCAGGGATTTTCGTCCAAGGAGATGCTGGCCAAAAAGTTTTTGGAGGAACATCACGGGCTCCATCATGAGTCGCTTCAGGGACTCGATCTCGATGGTGCGATGGCGCGTTTGCAGGATGTCCAGGGTGGTATTGATGTGTTCCAGGCCAACGAACTGCTGTGGAATGCGTATAACCCATGGATCGTGTGGATCATTTTGGGTTCGATTGGCGTGGCCTCGATGGTTGGGATGATCGTGTTCTACTTCAAGAGCGGGATGCACGCGCGCGATGTGGCAGACGCAAAGGACGCAAAGGACGCAAAGGACGAAAAGGACGCTGTGGTGTCTGAGCCCGAAGCTTCGAACACGGAAGAGGAAATGGAGAAAGAAGCCTCCGTGGGGGAGGGGGTGGAACCCTCTGATTCTGTGGAGAAAGCGGCGTCGAAGGCTGACCTTGTGGTTGAGGAGGAACGTGAACTCGAGAAGACGGAGTGACGGGGTGAGGCTTGTCGTAGAGGACGAGCCAAATAGAAAGCGCGCGTATGGCCAGCAGCCATAGCGCGCTGGGGCGGGCGTATCGGGCGAGAGCCCGATAGCCGGCCCTTCAAAAAAGGGAAAATCGTCGTTTCAAAAGTATTCCCGAAAAGTGTGTTACGCTTTGAATTTCTTGAAATTATGACGATATACGATAGAAAAGGCTCGAAACAGGGCCACGTTTGTGGGCTTTTTGGCAACGGCATCCTTGAAGGGGAGAATACGGGATGAATAAGAGCGTTCGATTTTTATGTCTGGCCTGTGTGTGTGCGGGATTGTCGGGTTGTGGCGACGATTCGTCGAATGGGCCGGGGAACAGCGGGAAGTGTGACGAGGGGATGACGACATGCGTGGGGTCTGTGCT
>CAMCLY010000271.1 GCA_945875805.1 uncultured Myxococcales bacterium
CGCCCCGCCGCTATCAAGCTCAAAGACGGCACTTGGGTCGCTTGCGGGTACCATCAACGCCCACACGCCGCCATCATGGGCGGAAATCCCGGCCACCCCTTCACCAACCAGAGCAATACAAGACCCTCCACAGGTTGGGCACTCGGCGGTCACTTCTGCCTCTATTACGGAGATTCCCCCGGCGGCACCCCCAAATGTAACACTGCCGCTCAAACTGCCAAAGATATGAGTCTCTAATCATTCCACCCGTTTGCGTTGGGCGTGGCACATCAAGATGCCGCGCCTTTCTTTTTGACGCCTTCTTTTTGACGCCTATGATGCACAAAAAACTCGAAGCCTTCGCTTTTATCCCTACAGTCTTCTTTTTCCTCAGCTGTGGTTCTAAAATCCCCACACCAGACGTCTCTCCATCGCAGCCCCCTCCCCCACCCATCGACCACACGCAAGCCCCCCCTACCGATCCTCTCTCTTTACCAAAAGACAACGACACACATATCAGCACCAACGAAGCCATCTCTTTGGAATCAAAGATCTGGACTGAATTTCCATTGCCTGAAGTTTCACCTCTTCCCAATCCCGTCTTAAACGACGAAAAAACATGTCTGTCTTACATCTTTGAGGCAAACGACGATCTTATAAGCCGTTACGAAAAAAAACTGGAATCCCAAGATTTTATCAAATTAAAAGATCCATTCCTCAATGGTTATGAAAAAATTTCGGACAAAACTCCACTCATTGTCCTCACCGAACAGGGAGAAGGTGAATACGTACTCAAAACATGTATCTCAAGAGATCCACAAAATCGTTATGCACAGCTTCCAGACAAAAGCATTCCATATCCTCTTGAATACAATGCTCTGGCATCCGAATATGCGCAGGTCATACTTCCTGACGGGGATTCCAAAGATACAATTTATATCTTCTTTAACAAACCGGATACTTTCATCAGTAGCTATACACAACAACTTATTGATGCCGGTTTTACCCAAAATGACACCTCATTGAGCTTTACAAAAATACATCATGACAACACGGTTTCATCCGTGATTCTCGAATTAAAAGACAAGACTGAACTACGCATAAAAATGCGCCACCATCCTTAATTTTCACCATTTTATCATCACATCTATTTTAACATCACAGCCCCCTTCATCCATCGCAGAAGGGGGCTGTGGTATATTATCAAACCATTTTAGAACATAAGACGGGTATGAATCGTCGGCGTCACCTCATGCACGGCCTTGGCACCATCGACACTCACGTTCAAGCCAAGAGTATAATCAATGTTTAAACCGACTCCCACGAGCTCATTGATGAAATAGGTATAGGATATGTCGGCTTTCATCCCAAATCCTACATGACCGTCCTTCCCATCGCCCATAATACCTTTTTTATCACTGTACACAGCCCCCATTCCCCATCCAATGTCGATGAGGTGTTTATCTATAATGGGGATAAGACCGCGAAGCATAAAATAGGTTCCGCCATAAAACCGTCCATCTCCATCATAGTAGTCCTTGGCATCTCCTGTGGGCCATACGCCTTCAATATCCTGATCGAGGTAAAGTCCAAAGTACGTCCAGCGATACCCTATCGACAAGGAAAGCCCAACCCCAACCCAGGTTTCATCAGGCAGTTCAATAGACGCAACATCCCCGCCAACAGAAGCCCCTGCAATATTGATAATAGGAATACGAACGCCGGCCCTGAAATCACCTCCCGTGTGCGCCGCTTGTGCAAAACACTCACCAACCCCCACTCCAAGGAGAATCCCCAAAAATGCAAGAATCCCCAAAAATGACTTTAATACTTTCATCGCTTTCTCCAGACAAGGGCACAATAATACCCTGACAAATATCATACAGAAAATGATACTATACGTTGTGTTGCGCAACACACCTTCACAATAGATCAAAACACATGCCAAAATCGCGACATTTTATTCATACGAGAGAGTCAAATTTTCTTCTTAATACATGCTTTCTTACAATATTTTATAATAATGCGCTCTTTCATACGCACAGGTGTGACATCTTTGCCATGGTGTACTTTTGCAACAGGAGCCTTGTTTGGCCACATCAGCCCAAAGGGATAAAGCTGAACCAGACATCTGCAAAGGAAATGATAGCGGAATCGGCCGATGGGCCATAACCGACGGCGATAAAGTCAAAATGCCGTGGCGCATTTCTACGAACACGATGAAGGTCCAGAATGACCAACGATTGAATGCCCCAGAACCTCGCAACATCGGAGTCCCATCGGTACGAACACCGGGATACTCTAAAACAGCCCTAAGCGCAGGGACATGGAAGAGCACACACGCCCCATCCTACACCCTCCTTTGGAGAGCAGGTGAGGCCCATACCGGCAGGACTAAACCATCGTTCCCACACGCCATTCATGGGCCGGGCACTAGGGGATGAGGTCAGGAGGTGAGGTCAAGATAAAAAAAAAGCCCAAAACCAAAAGTTTTGAGCCAATCCCACAACGAAAACCAAGAGAGAATGATTTGAAGTGCGAAAC
>CAMCLY010000272.1 GCA_945875805.1 uncultured Myxococcales bacterium
ATGATCCGCGTTTCCCGGGTGTGAACGTGAGATCATTTCTGAATGATCCGCGTTTCCCGGGTGTAAACGTGAGATCATTTTTGGGCGTGTGGGCGTGGACAGGTCTCGCTATACAAAAAAATTATTGAGTCTGAATACTGAAGATGCCGCCGATGGAGAGGGTGGCGGAGAAGTCATCGTTGTCGTTTTTGGGGATGTCGAAGGCGAGTTCGGAGGTGAGTTCGAAGGTGTCGAGGATCTGGACGTTGTATCCGAGGGAGATGAAGGGATCGAGGACGTCGCGTTCGCCGAGATTTTCGGCGAGGTTGGCTGCGGTGAATCCGCCTTCGATGAGGATCTGGTGGATGTCTCCAAAGGAGAGGTAGGTGCCGAGGGTGAATTCGAGGTCCAGATCGGTTTTGAGGGATTCGTCGTCGGATTTGAGGTCAATGATGTGTTCCGAATGGATAGGGAGGCCGAGTCTGAGGTAGAGTCCCCAGCTGGACATGTTCGGATCGAGATCGAAGTTGAATTCGAGTCCCGGCGTGACGGCGTAGCTTGCGGGTCCTGCGCCCAGTCCTTCGAGTGAGAAATCGAGCATGACGTCGATGTCGAAGAAGTCGGAATCGAGGGGGGTGGAAAGGAATCCGAGGGTGACGGCGAGGTCGGAGTCGGCAAGTGCCTCGGCGGAGGACTGGGTGAAGGCAATGGAAGTGGTGAGAAAATCGGTGACGCCGTAGCCGAGGCTGAGTTCTGAAGAGAACCCGGGTTTTCCGTCATGGATATTGGTGAGGGAGAGGGTGGGATCGATTTCCAGGGTGCCGTGGTCGATGAGTTCGGTGGTATCACCGGCATAGGCTTGTATAGAAACCATCATGGAGGCGAAAAGGAAGACGGGAAAAAAGAGTTTTTTGGACATAAGTCGATTCCTGAAAGAAAAGAAGGGTGGACGATAGAAAGTGAATTCCGATGTGTGATGGGGTGACAGAAGACACCCGTCTTGTTGTATTTTTGATGTATTCTTGATGTATTAAAGTGATGGTTGCAGTATGATGGCGTATTAAGTATAATAAACAATGAAATAATAAAGATACAATTCTGGTATAGAGTATAGAAATGGATGGCGAGTGTGTATCAGAGGAATTTTACTTTATCATGTGATTTATATATGTCATG
This sequence comes from uncultured Myxococcales bacterium, assembly GCA_945875805.1. GTDB lineage: Bacteria > Myxococcota_A > Bradymonadia > UBA4248 > UBA4248 > UBA4248. The sequence goes on from CAMCLY010000272.1 coordinate 1,156, forward strand.
AGGATCGAAGAAAAAATGAATACCACACAAGAAACGCATTGCCCTGACGAACGCCCATGGTGTTCGCATGGTTGAACCGAGGTATGCACGGGAATGTTTGGGAGTGAAGATCTCGAAAGCCGTCGAGGGTGCGAAGGCGGATGTGTTTGCACAGGGGGCGGTTTGCGTAGTCAGAGTGTTGGAGATGGCGAGTAGAGGAAGGGAATCCTGAGCGGGGGGCTGGGAGAAGAACAGCCCCCTTCAGACTCAGGCGACCTCAACCGTGACGGCTTCGGCCTCGTTTCGCCGCAAAGCAAGCTGGACGTTTCCGACGCGAATCCATACAGGGTCACCGCCGAGGGCGGTGCGCTCCTTGATGACTTCGCAATTGGGGAGTAACCCCATGTCGAGAAGACGCTGACGAATGACTTCGTTGGCGCTCACGTTTTTGACGACGGCTTTTTGTCCTGTATTGAGATGGTAGATATTGGTCATCGTAACCCGATCCTCAAATAAAGGGTAAAGAGAGGGAGGCGGGAATGTCCCGTCCTTCTGTTAGCCAAGGCTAACAGTGTCTGTTAGAGGTGTCAAATAAAAAGTGTTAGTTGAGTCAAAAATTGTTAGATGGGGCTAACATTTTTTTTGGCAGGGGAAGGTTTTTGTGTGGGGAGGGTATATGGAGGGTATATGGAGGGTATATGGAGGGTATATGGAGGGTATATGGAGGGTATTTGTGTGGGGAGGGTATATAATGATGGGGGGGGAGTTGAAAAAAGGGCTTTTCAAAAGTTTGGGATGGGTATAAAGGCGCGCAGAGCGGATGGGAATCCGTCCTTGTGGTGAACGTGAGTTCCGAAAGGGGGCGATACGGTTTCGACGGGGACACGGATGTTCGTCTGGCGTGTCGGGGGTGTTCCAGTGACCTCGTTAAAACTGCGGGAAAAAGATCAATTGCCAACGATAATGTTGAGCTCGCTCTCGCGGCCTAATTGGTAGCGGAAGCACAAGATTCCTAGGAATCCGTCGTTCTGGGTTTTGCCTGTGGATTCAGATCGGCGTCAAGTTACAGGCTGGTCAAAGGGGAGCCTTGGTTTGGGGCGTTCCGGCGACGAGATGAAAACCAGACCGCTTTGGTTACGCCTGTCTTTGGGCAAGAACCGAAGTGATTAAACAAAGACTACACACGTAGAAGGGCGCAATTGAAGGTTTTCGGACGCGGGTTCGACTCCCGCCGCCTCCATGAGAAGAAGCCATGCGATAGATATCGCATGGCTTTTTTTTGTGTGTGGGGGGACCAGTCCCCCCACGCCCCTTTTCTTTTTTTGGTGGGGGGGCCAGTCCCCCCACACCCCCCGAATTGCGGAAGGGGCCCGCGGGGCGGCG